>JAHDGW010000096.1 GCA_020631635.1 Saprospiraceae bacterium | reverse complement strand
GATACGACAAGATAAAGTTCATATCATCACTTGTACTGGAGCCAATCTAGAAGAGGATGTATTTAACCTTGTAGCTCATAACCATTACAAGAGGATTCCAAACTATAGAGACCTTTCACCTGAACAAGAAAAAGAGCTTTTAGATAATCACTTCAATAGGGTAACAGACACCTGTATCCCTGAAGCTGAAGCTATGAGGGCCATCGAAGAACACCTATATAAGGTTTGGAAAGACGCCGATGACAAAGGAGAAAGCTATTTCCCTCATCAGTACTTCTACAAAATTTTGTTGAGCGGTGAATTAGAAGATAAGTACCAAATAGACCCTAAAGACAGTTGGTTATTGGCGGCAGCACAAAAGAACATTCCTATTATAGTACCAGGGTGGGAAGATTCAACCTGTGGTAACTTTTTCGCTTCTTATTGTATTCAAAAAGAAATGGTTCCAGCGACGATGAAATCTGGAATACAATACATGATGTATCTATCGAAGTGGTATCAAGAGAATACAAAAGAAAATGGAGTTGGTTTTTTTCAGATCGGTGGTGGGATCGCTGGAGACTTCCCTATATGCGTGGTGCCTATGCTACATCAAGACTTAGCGTTAAATGATACTCCGATGTGGTCTTATTTCTGTCAAATTAGTGATAGTACGACTAGCTACGGCTCTTATTCTGGTGCCGTACCCAATGAAAAAATAACATGGGGAAAATTGCTCCCGGAGACTCCGAAGTTTGTTATCGAATCAGATGCAACTATTGTTGCACCTCTCATATTTGCTTATATTTTAAATTGGTAATTATGAATTCACAAAGCTATTCATCTCTTGAGTTAAACGATTTTAAGCATATTCTTACAAATTTGAAACTACAGCAAGAAAAACAAATTGAACGTGTTGCTACTGACATTGAAGAAATCATAGTCAATGGAAAAGACGAACAACAAGTTGTAAGTACTTCTTATTCTTCCCAATTAGAAAGTCTCATGGATTCAAAATATAGAATGGTCAAACATCTCAAATACATCAATAATGCCCTTCTCAGAATTGAAAATAAGACATATGGTATATGTGCTGAAACAGGAAAAAAAATACCTAAGGAGCGCTTATTAGCAGTACCTATCACTATACTAAGCATCGAGGGTAAAAGAATTAGAAATTTGAAACATTAACATTACTAACTTATTAATCTACCTACGATGAGTAAGCCTAGAATAATTAAAAGTTTTGAGAAGCTAGAAGACGAGCTTCTCGCAAATATAAAGCTTAAGTATCCTTATGGATTTGAAAAGAAGCTGATTATGATTAAAAATGCTCAAGGCAAACTCTTTAGTGTACTACCATTCGAAACTGAAGAGTATTATTACCTTATCAAAATGTCCAAAAAAGAAGCAAAACAAATTGTAATCGATGATAGCGATTTTGATAATGAAGGTAACCTCAAAGAAGTCGCTAAACTTAGACTAGAAGATGAAATAAATGAAGATTATGATAATGATGAAGATTGAATTCTCGTAGCTGCTATCTATGAGGTATAGAAAATAAAAAGCCCGTACTCCATGTGGAAGTACGGGCGTGGACTATTTATTGTTAAAGGCCATATATTTAGCTCTTTACTGTTTTTATAATTCTTGATGCCACCTTGTAAGGATCAGCATTAGATGCAGGTCTTCTGTCCTCTAACCATCCTTTCCAACCATTCTCTACCGTTGCAATAGGGATTCTAATAGATGCACCTCTATCTGATACTCCATATGAGAATTTATCGATAGATTGTGTCTCGTGTTTACCAGTCAGCCTCAAGTGATTATCAGCACCATATACTGCAATATGCTCAGCTACTACTGAAGCAAACTTTTCGCATATCTCGTAGTACTTCTTCTCATCACCGCAGGTTCTGAGTATTTCGTTGGAGAAGTTAGCATGCATTCCTGACCCATTCCAGTCACCTTCTACTGGCTTAGGGTGTAGATTGATACGGACTCCAAATTCCTCGCCTACTCTTTCCATCAAGTATCTAGCAACCCAAACTTGGTCTCCTGCCTCTTTGGCTCCTTTAGAAAATATTTGATATTCCCATTGCCCCTTCATAACCTCAGCATTGACACCTTCAATATTGATATCAGCAGCAATACACAGGTCTAAATGTTTTTCAACCAGTTCGCGACCTACGGCAAACTCCGCTCCTACTGAACAGTAGTAAGGTCCTTGTGGTGGTGGGTAATATCCACTAGCTGGAAAGCCAAGAGGAGTATGGTGATCTAGATCCCATAAGGTATACTCTTGCTCAAATCCAAACCAAAAATCATTATCATCATCATCGATGGTAGCCCTTCCATTAGATTCATGCGGCGTACCGTCAGCAGCCATGACTTCACACATGACTAATAAACCATTTAATCTATCTGGATCATTGAAAACTCTAACTGGCCTGAGTATACAATCGCTGCTACCGCCAGGGGCTTGATTAGTCGATGATCCATCAAAAGACCAGTCTGGTAAAGATCCAGGGGTACCGTCATACTTTGCAGCATCTATGACCTTTGTTTTACTTCGCAACATCTGAGTAGGCTCTCCACCGTCTAACCAAATGTATTCTAATTTTAATTTTGACATGAGTTGTACTTTTTATAATTCATGATGAGACAAAAGTATTTCTCTTAGGGTATTTCTTTGAAACCGAAGAAGTATTATACCTGCATATTGGTTATTTTAAAAATTTGTTTTTCGCCGCTTGATACCTTTATTTATTGGATTAAAAGTACATATTTGCGTTATGTCCAAATCCAATATCAAGATACAAAGCAAACTTAGGTTACTCGTACAATCTTTAGATAAGGCAGAAAAACGAAACTTTAAAATATTTGCACAACGTCATCAAAGTAAGAATCTTCAATTTGTAAAATTATTTGATTGCATCGCTAATCATCAGGAAGATAAGATATACTCCTATATCACTATAAGATCGAGAGATACTCTACATAATTTACAAAGACACTTGTACCAAGAAATTTTAAAAAGCTTGAGGCTTATACAGAGTAAACACTTGGATGATCTGCGTATCAGGGAACACATTGACTATGCCAGAATACTCTACCATAAGGGATTCTACAAAGATGCATTGAAGCTCCTGAATAAAGCATATTCACTAGCCGAAAAATCCAATATTTATATTCTAAAGCTAGAAATCTTAGAGTTTGAAAAACTTATAGAATCAAAACATATCACTCGTACCCGCACTACATCTACGAGGATAGAATCATCTATACAACGATCAAAAGAGATCGTAGGTTTGGTAACCTTAAAAAGTGATTTACTTAATGTATCCTTACAGGCGCATGGATATTACATCCGTTCTGGATTTTGTAAAAATGAAAGTGAAAAAAATCAAGCCGAAGCCTTCTTCAAAAATATTACGCAAGGAATCAGGCAATCGTCTGAATTTTACAATAGTGTATATTGGAATATGAGCCATTTGTGGTTGCACTATTGTACACTATCTTTTGAAGAATGTCATCATTATACTAGAGGGTGGATACGTATATTTGAAGATCACCCACACATGAAAAATATAGAGCCAGACCTGTACCTTAGAGGCCTACATTATGCTATGCTTACGTCGAGAATCCTCGATAAAAAGGAAGAATTGAGTAAATATTACTTAACCTTTGACGCATTCACAAAGGTAAAATCATCGAGCTTTGGCGCTATTACACGAAGCTTTGAGCTCATCTACGGAATACCCGCAAGACTAGATTATATACAAAGAACTAATGACCCCGCACCTGATATAGACTCCATGATTGCACCACTTCACTCCTCGAGATCATTAAAAACGTTGGATCCTCAACGAAGGGTATCACTGTTTTATAAAGTAGCACTATTCTTTTTTATGCAAAAAGATTATCATAACACATTAATATGGATAGATAGGCTGTATAGTGACCTCCAAAAAGTATTGAGAAAAGAGATGACGATTTATGTAAGACTGCTACAAGCATTGACCAATTTTATGATTTCTCGGTTGGATATGGCTTCTTTATTATTCTCAAAATTAATCACTCAAATAGAGGAAGAAGATCCGAGTAACAAAATGACATTAGATATTGCTAAATATTTAGTCAATATTGCTACACAAAAACTAACTTTGGAGGAAAGCCATATGTCGGCAATGTCAAGTATAGTAGAGAAGCGTAAGAGAGATCGCTTTGCCATACGAGTGCAGCTCTACTTTGATTTTGAAAAATGGCTACAATCTTTAGGCTAGTAATATTGGATAAAAAAATTCATATCATACTTTTCTCTTTCTTGTGGATGCTAGGTGCAACCGCTCAAGAAAAGATCTACATCGGTGATGTGGTGCAAGAAGATATGATCACCAATATTATCGAAAATTTGGAGTCTAATGAAGAATTTGACTTCAATACCCTTTACGAAGACTTAGAGCTATTATCACGTAATCCATTGTCGATTAATGAATCTACCTATGAGTCACTAAAGGAATTGCGACTGCTCAATGATATACAGATCAATGATCTCCTACAGCATATAGATACCAATGGCCCACTTCTCAGTACTTTAGAGCTACAAGCCATCGCAAGCTTTGACCTAAATACTATAAAATCAATTTTGCCTTTTATCAAAGTATCGGGTAGTGACAATTATCAAGTCGGACTGGGCAAAATGCTTAGAGAAGGTAAGCAAGATTTATTTTTAAAATGGCGAAGGACGCTAGAAGACCAAAAAGGATATCTTGAAGATAAATATCTCGGTGACCCCAATCGCCTATTTATGAGATATAGGTATAATTATGAGAGTCGTCTAAGGATAGGCTTTACAGGGGAGAAAGATGCAGGTGAGTCTTTTTTCAAAGATTCGAATCGAGCTGGCTTTGATTTCTACTCCGCCCATATACACCTCAAGGATTACAAATCTTGGCTGGGTGATGTTATTATTGGTGACTACACTATCTCCATGGGGCAAGGTCTTATTCTATCTAATGCATTCGGTAGTGGAAAAAGTGCATTTGTCATGAATCTTAGACGAGGAGGACGTTCTTTGAGGTCTTATAACTCTATTAACGAAGCCTTATTTTTTAGAGGTGGTGCTGCCGAGTTTAAGCTGGGAGAGAACTACCGCTTGCTTGCCTTCGCATCTAGAAAACAAATAGATGGGAATCTTGTCGAAAGAGATACTTTAGAAATAGAATCCGGTATTGAGCTTTTTTCATCTATCATACAGAGCGGCTTCCATCGCACGGCTTCAGAAATAGAAGATGAAAGAAGTATACAACGTACCTCAGCTGGGGGAAAGCTAGAGTACAAAAGTCGCAATCTCAAAATAGGCATAAATACACTCTACGAGAGTTTTGATCAAGAATTTTTAAGGACGCCTACTCTCTACAATCAATTTCAATTCAGTGGTACAGCACTGTGGAATGGAAGTATTGACTACGGCTATCGCCTCAATAATATTAATCTTTTTGGAGAGGTAGCCGTAAGTGATAATAGTGGTACCGCTCAATTACATGGAGCATTATTTAGCTTAGATCGCAACTTAGACGTATCACTACTTTACAGAGATTACAGTAGAGAATATCAATCGCTAAATAGTAACTCTTTTGGAGAAACTGTGGGCACAAATAATGAAAGCGGGCTCTATATAGGAGCTGTATTGAGGTTTAATAATGAATGGTATCTATCTGCATATGCAGATTTATGGAAGCATGACTGGCTGAGATTCAGAAGAGATGCTCCTAGCAACGGGAAAGAGTTCTTATTTAGGCTCAATCACTATAAGAAAAGAAAATATAGCTTCTATGCACAATATAGATTTGAGCAAAAGGCCTTAAACGCAAATATCGAATCAAGCCCTATAGATCCGCTAGGCATTACCAACTCGCATAGACTGCGACTCAACTATGAGCAAACGGTAACCAAGGCACTTAAACTAAGAAATAGAGTCGAATTTTCATGGTTTGATAGAGATGATGAAAATACTAGAGGTTACCTGTTATATCAGGATATCATATTCAAACCCATTGCTCAGGATTTTTCATTCACGGCAAGATATTGCCTATTCGATACGGAGAGCTTTGATACTCGCATTTACGCTTATGAAAATGACCTGACTTATGAATTTTTTATACCATTTTTTCAAAATCGAGGTAAGAGATACTACGTCAATTTAAGATACGACGGTATACCAAATACTACCCTAGAGTTCAGAGCTGCACGTACTATTTTAGAGAATCAAGAGACCATTGGAAGTGGTAATGAAACCATCTTTGGCAATAAAAGGACAGAACTTAAAGCTCAGCTTCGATTTAGATTTTAATGATCAGGCGTAGATTTTGGGATAATACCTGTCTCTTCAGCAAAATACTGTACAAATCTCTGCATGTCTCCTGCCAAATTTTTATTATTTGTCGATTTATAGTACGTATCGGCAAGGGCTCTCAGTGTTTGATAAAAGAAGCGATCCATTTCTGTAACTTGCATTTCTTTAGTCCAAAGATCAATCTTTAAGGTATCTAAAGAGTCTTTTTCAAAAATGCTTAGTAAAAAGGCTTTTGCTTCACTTGCATTTTCTTTTTGGGTTGCCGTCCAATGTATAGTTTCAGGTATTTGATCTTCTCCTAGACCGACTTCAATGGTTATTTTATTTTTTTTCATATGCTAAGGGTATAATACCATTTGTAATTTTCTACTGCCAAAATAAACAGCCACTTTTTACTTAATAAATGGTCTTACAAAGGTAAGACTATTGCACATTCCGAAACGGTAGAAAACGTAAGACAATTTAATCATGGGACTCATTATGATAATGCCTTAATTTTGACACCTTCCCTATTTCGTAATAGGTTGATGACACCATTTTTACCTGCCAAATGTCCTGCACCGATTGCATTCACAGTGATTCGTTTCGATGATTTCAGTTCTTTAAAAATCCTATCTGCCATTCTAAAATTTCTTTCTTTCAGGAGCAACCCTTTTCTTACCGATATTGATTTTTTTGCCAGACGTTGCAGCAAGTGTATATCTTCTTTTTCATAGGCTTTAGCCATCCTATCATGTGTTTTTCTAAATGCGACTGTATTTTTAGAAATTGCTCGTATGCCTCTGGCCATATCAACGACTCCCATTGCCTTCAGCACAGCCATTTGCTCTTCCACTTTTTCTATTCCTGCGGTTATTTTCTTTAACTCTTTTGCACTATTCCAGATATACTGATCAATAGAATAGCGCTCTGTCTGTTCCATACTACTACTGGACAACTGATTCAACAAAACCATAGGATGCAATCTGCGATAATGCTCGATATTGATACCAAAAGATTTGAATATACTGCGCTGCATACGCCTTACTTGATGTACCGAAAAACGGTCTAACCAAGAGCTTGCACCACGCATCATGAAGGAAGATTGTACTTGAGGTGAGGACATGAGATCTAAGTCCAGCTCTAAACAAACGCGATCTGCATTGTCCAATATGGAATTCAATAATTGAATACGTGGTACGGGTACCGCAAGGTGCATCGTACCTACGAGATAAGAACATGGTGAATCTTCGGTACTAAATTTCCAGTATATACTCAATATCTATCTAGAGACTTTATGATTAACCATAATAATAAGGAAGCACCTTATCTTTTTTGACTTTTGATAAAGTCATCAATGTTTTCAAGCGTTCGACCTCCTCAATTTGTGATAATCTCTTAAATAACAATTGCTCATAGGCGTCTAGGTCTTGGCAGACAATCTTAAGTAAGAAGTCAGCATCTCCTGTTATGATATAACATTCAGTAACCTCATCAATTTCCTTAATTTTATCTACAAATTGTTCAAGAGCATTTTGCTTTTGCCAAGCTAAACTTACCAACACAAAAGTTTTGACATTGAGACCAATAGCTTTAGCATCGACCTTAGCATGGTAGCTAAGTATAATATTATTTTGTTCTAATTTTTTAACTCTCTCTAGAGTAGGAGCTGGCGATAGCCCTATTTGCTTAGAAAGCTCTAAGTTAGTAATCTTACTATTTTGCTGTAAAAGCTTGAGTATTTTGAGATCTATCTGATCTAATTTTGGTTCTGCCATTTCGTTTGTTTTCTCCTAAAAGCAAATATAATTTTTAAATAATAAAAATAACCTATTATATATTTTTATTCGCTTCTCCGCATTAACGTGGCTCTCCTATAAAAGTTCATAAAAAAAGCCGTTAAGAATTAACTTAACGGCCTACTATACTAAACCAAACTATGATTTTTAGATAGTTTGAAGATTCTTAACTCTACTTTTAAAAGATCACTGGTAAAATTGAAAATCGAAATTAGTGCATGTTACTTTACAAGCTTTACTTTTACTTGATAAGGCTTGTTAGATATAAAGTCATCTGTATCCACTTTTTTATAATTAAGTGTTGCCTTTATACGGTTATCATACTTGTCATCACTTGTATTCAACACTACGATTTCTCCTTCTGGTGTAATCATAAAATCTACTAAAAAGGATACCTCATCTAATTCAGATTGGTTGATATCCAGGTCTTTGATCATTTCAAATACCTGTTCTTTGATATCATTTGGGCCTTTTTCGGCATCAGATGCATTAAGATTAAGACTTCCACATAACAATACCACTGCTGTCAAAATGCTACTCAATGTTTTCATTTGGTTTAAATTTGGTTAGGTTAATAATTAATTACAATTGGTACTCTATAGACGCTAAGCGATCACATATGGTTGCTCAATATTCAATCATATTTTCACAATTCTATAGACAGCTTATAGGAAGGTACATACGGCTGTATTTTACCGACAAAAAAAGGAGATCATTTTGCAATGACCTCCTCCATATGATTTTTTCAAGTAATTAAACCGCTATGGGAATACTCCCAGAGTAATGTAATCATTAGCTACTTTATTGAGGGCAACTACAAAGGCTGCCGTACGATAGTCTTTTATTTGATCATTTTTATTGAATTCCTCCCGAATCTGATGAAATGAATTCACCATAGTTTCCTCCAATCCTGATCTTACTAGATCGATCTCATCTGCGCCTTTGGTAAGAAATCTTCTTTGTTGATCTGGTACTGATTTTCCGGTCATATCCTCTACAAGTTTGACCAGATTAGAATAGCTATTTTCTGTAAATCGCTTATCCATTCTACCAAATCTAATGTGCGATAGATTTTTTAGCCATTCGAAATATGAAACAGTTACACCTCCTGCATTTAGATACATATCAGGAAGTATCAAGATACCCTTCTCGATCAGAATATCTCCACCCTCTGCAGTTACCGGACCATTGGCCGCTTCAGCTACGATCTTACAGTTAAGTTCACTAGCATTATCCTTGTGTATTACACTTTCTAGAGCGGCTGGTATGAGTACATCACATTCTATTTTTACCCAATCCTCTCTGACATCGAGTGTCTTCGTACCAGGAAATCCTAGTATAGATTTATTTTTTTGACGGTATTCTATTAGTGCTTCTACATTAATCCCTGATGGGTCGTGTATAGTACCTTCGATTTCTGAGACTCCTATTATCTTGGCACCTCCTTCATTTTGACAAATCTTGGATGCAAAGCTCCCTACATTACCGAGACCTTGTACCACTATAGTTTTCCCTTCCATACCAGGAGACAGGCCTATTCTATTCATTTCTGACTCAGAGTTAAGTAACTCTCTCAGACCATAATAGACTCCTCTACCTGTTGCTTCCTCTCGGCCTCTGATACCATTTTGATTTACAGGCTTTCCCGTGACACATCCTACGGCATCTATTTCGTTGCCTTTAAAAGTCGTGTACGTATCTAATATCCATGCCATCTCTCTTGCTCCCGTTCCGTAGTCAGGTGCGGGTACATCCACACTAGGTCCTATGAAGTTTTTTCTGATCAATTCGACCGTGTATCTTCTAGTAATTCTCTCGAGCTGCTCCTCGTTATATTTACGTGGACTTACTTTTACTCCACCTTTGGCACCACCGAAAGGCACGTCTACAATGGCACATTTAAAAGTCATCAATGAAGCCAAAGCCATGACCTCATCTTGATTTACTAAATGACTAAATCGAATACCACCCTTAGTCGGAGACCTATGATGACTATGCTGCACTCGATAGGCTTCGATTACTTCATATTCATCACCTATCTTTACAGGAAAACGCATCTGATATACTGCGTTACATTCCCTGATCTGGTCTAATAAACCTTTAGGGTGGGAAGTGAATGAAGCCGCTTTGTTGAAGTTTTGCTGTACACTTTCGTAGAAGCTAGCTTGTTTGTGACTCATGTTGTTGTAATTTTTCGAGCTTATTTATTTTTCTTTCAAGACGGATGAGATAAAAAACAATTACCAAAAAGGTAATGGCAATTATGGCTACGACTACATAGATCTTTCCGGTACTTCTGAAAAAATCTTCGAATGGCGCAGCCATGACGTCTTGAATAGTCCATAAAACTAGGCTCAATGTTAGGATTAGTGTGGTAAATTTTTGATTAATATATCGCATGATTAGTTTGATCGTTTTAGCATATATGATTCCCATAATAACTGAAATCTTATGTAAAGAGAAGATATCCATAACCCTAGAAGTGTAAATCCTATTATCGCCGGATAAAAAACCATTCTCATCGTATTGTCAAGATCGTCTTTACCAAATGCAGGATTTCCTCCGTTACCAGGATGCATACTATCCATCATACGAGGTAGTACAAATACTAGTGGAATAAGTGCTGCAAAGGCAAATAAACTGTATGCTGCCGAGACTCGAGCTCGTAGGTCTTGATCCGTGATGGATACTCTCAGTATCCAATAGGCCAAATATATCAATAGGGCTACGGCCGACATATTAAGCTTAGGGTCGTTGATCCAAAACTGCCCCCAAGCAAACTTTGCCCAGAAACTACCCGTAAGCATGCCAATGATACCAAATACAATGGCTACATGAGTAAGGGATGAGGAGTAAATATCCCATTTAAGATCTTTGCTCAAGAGATATTTTATGGCATATACTATACCTATGATCAACAATATAAACATGGCAAACCATATGCTTACATGGAAAAATAAATTTCTCATGCTCTCTTCCGTGATCCATCTAAAAGGGAAAGTAAAGTCTGTATTTACGGATAAGTTCTCAATTTTGGAAGAAGACCATGCTATAGTCCCCTCATCAAGTTTGCTGCTGTCTTGAGTAATGTATAGCGCTTGAGGCAACACCATAAAATGCTCACCTCTGTCGTCAATGACAAGATCCGCAATGGCGACATCACTAGCTATGGGATTGAAGTCTGGGATATCGAAAGTTACTTTGAGTTTATTTACCTCTAGTATTTCAATATTTGCAGATGAGATTGTAG
>JAHDGW010000095.1 GCA_020631635.1 Saprospiraceae bacterium | reverse complement strand
ATTGAAAATAATTGTTGTGCAAATTGAAAATAATTGTTGTGCAAATTGAAAATAGTTACTATTTTTATGGTGATGGATATATCAAGAAGCATAATGCAAAGCATTGATTACGAACTCTCTAGATTTCCTATACTCGTGATCACTGGACCTCGCCAAGCGGGTAAAACCACTATGCTCCGCAACGAGCTGCCTGAGTATAGATATGTATCATTAGAGAACCCTGACAACAGAGAATATGCAGAAATGGACACCAAAGGCTTTCTAGAAGAATACGATGACAAAGTTATCCTCGATGAAGTGCAACGAGTGCCTAAGCTTTTTTCGTATTTACAATCAATAGTAGATGATAGAAGGATCATGGGGCAGTATATACTATCGGGTTCGCAAAACTTTCATCTCATGGAACAGATAACTCAGACTCTTGCCGGTCGAGTAGCAATATTTACATTATTTCCATTTGATTTGAAGGAGCTTGACTCTCATAAGTTAATACCTTCAGGTGTAGAAGAGCTCATCACCACAGGGTTTTATCCAGCCATTTATGATCGTACCATCAATCCAGACAGATACTATTCTGACTATATCAAAACATATGTCAATAGAGATGTCACCTTACTCGTAAACATCCAGAATCAAACTGCTTTCAAGAGGTTTTTAAAACTATGCGCCGGTCGTGCGGGGTCCTTGCTTAATTATAGTAAACTAGCGAGTGATACCGGAGTAAGTCATGCTACAGCTAGCAATTGGATGACTTTGTTAGAGGCTAGCTATATTACATATGAGCTACCTCCATTTTTCAAAAATTTCAATAAGAGACAGACCAAAAGTCCAAAACTCTACTTTTATGACACCGGGTTGCTATGCCATTTACTCAATATAAGAAACGGTGAGTTGAGCCCAAGTCATCCGTATTGGGGTCATATATTTGAGAATTTCATAATTACAGAACTCGTTAAACAAAACGCCCATCTCAATCAATACAAAGAGTTTTATTATTGGAGAGACTCACATGGCAACGAAGTAGACCTAGTCATCCCTGACCTAGAAGGCATACATGCGTATGAAATCAAATCAACTACTACTATCGAAGCCAAGCTCTTTAAAGGTTTAGATTATTTTAAAAAGATAGCCGGAGATGAACTGCTAAGCAGAACACTCTATCACGCTGGAAGTACTAATCAAGATAGAACCTATCATCGTGTAAAAGCATGGTCTTCTCTAATAAACTAAATTTTCTTGATTTTTGATTTTACAATTTCACTGAAACTTTTTCCTTCGATTTTGGTCTCAAGCCATGAGATAATATCAAAATATAACATTGGTCGACGTTCGTACTGCTGCTCCGATATCACCTCCAACTTAGCCTTAAGTATTACGAACTCCTGTTTCATTTCTGACCTGATCATATTCGGTATACGCCTGATAAATCTCATGATCTCCCGCTGTACTGACTGCATATTATACATCCGTAGTAAAAATCTAAAAACTGACTTAACCTGGTAACTTACCAACGTATCATTACCCAACTCCCAATGACTTATGAGACTCAGTATTCTAGCAAAACATTGTAAGTCTTCTAGCAGAGAGCTATAGACTTTATTTATGATAAGGTTTACATAATCAAGGGTTTTTTCATATTGTTCTGCACCAAAGTATATGCAAGCCATTTTGTAGTATAAGGTAGTCAATTTTTGCACATCCCATCCATGATTTTCATGCTTTAGGAATTCATCAATACCTGCTATATACCTCACTCCATGACTGTACTCTCCAGTTAGGAAAAAGCGATTGCAACCATGCACAAAAACATACAATTGCCACTGCGATTTCACATTAATACTCAAATTATGATAATCACTAAACCTAAGAAAACGCTCATACTCAGGTATAAACTTATCAGGTCTATTCAGCATAAATAGACAGTTTAATTTATTATTCATCCCTTTTAAAAACAAAATCTTTTTCCATCTAAACAAACTCTGATCCTGATCATATAAATCTACCCACTTAACACTATATCTATATGCATTTGGAAAATCTTGTGCCAAATTATAAAACCAGACATAAGACTGATAGAGATAGACTTTCTGCAAACTTTCCAGCTCATTCTCTGAAGCATCAGGCAAATTGCTATTGAAAAAATGCCTTAAACGCTCGTAGCCTCTCTCAGATTTGACATATCCCTTTTCCAAAAAAAGACCATAAAGTAATAGACTCAGGTTAGAGAGTTTTCGAGTTAGATTCAAATTTTTCACTACCTGATCCGATTGTTCATTAAGTGCAACTGCCTTGGGCGACATACTACCTGTGACATGTTGGGACTCTATGAGTTTTTCAAAGTCGAGTATCCCTAAAGCCAGCGTATCTCTCTGGATCTCGAGTGCCTTTTTCTTCACCTTATCAACTATATCTAGACTTGCTCTATACATACCTTTAGAGTAAAGAACCTCTGCATAATCCACATGCTCTCTAATATATATCACCTCGTTTGTTTTCCTATGCAACATCCGAAGACAAGTAAGAAGATGATTATATAAGCTTGATTTTACATTTGGTAACTGCGACTCCTTCAATTCTGGAATTTTATTTAAAATCCGAATTTCATCGTACTTCTTAGACTTATCAAGAACATCGAAAAGCTTGATATAAAGAGAAGACTGGGCAGATTGAAGCCGTTTAGCAAAGATCTTAAAAGATCTCTTTTCTGACTTAGTCATTCTAGAAATCAAATCGAATAAATAGTTATTTTTTACTTTGGACACAATACTTTTTTATAACACTACATATTGATTTTCAATATATTAAATATTTATTTTTTGACTTGAACACTGTAATACTTTTGAAATATAGACTAAACAACTACAACTATCAAAATATTTTAGTGGAAGTTAATTTAAATGAGCACCATGGGAGATACAAAAATTCACATATTTGATACAACATTGAGGGATGGCGAGCAAGTACCCGGATGCAAGCTCAATCATCAACAAAAAATCATTGTTGCCAAAGCACTGGAGGGACTTGGTGTAGATGTAATAGAGGCAGGTTTTCCTATATCGAGCCCTGGTGATTTTGAAGCTGTAGAGTTGATTAGCAAAAACATAAAGCATTCAACAGTCTGTGGGTTATCTAGGTCGGTAGAAAAAGATATCAAAACAGCTGCTGAGGCTCTAAAATATGCGGCTCGCCCCAGAATACATACCGGTATAGGAACTTCTGAAATGCATATTAAGTATAAATTTAATAGTACACAAGACAAAATACTCGAACGAGCCGTAGCGGCAGTCAAGTATGCAAAATCATTTGTTGAAGATGTAGAGTTTTATGCGGAAGATGCAGGTAGGACCGATAACGTATATCTTGCAAGAGTATGTGAAGCAGTAATCGCAGCAGGCGCAACTGTGCTCAATATACCAGATACTACCGGATATTGTCTACCCCATGAGTATGGAGATAAAATAGCTTACCTCAGAGATAATGTAAAAGGCATTGAAAAAGCTATCCTATCCACTCATTGCCATAATGATCTCGGCTTAGCCACTGCAAATTCTATTGCAGGTATAGAGAACGGTGCCCGACAAATAGAATGTACGATCAATGGTATAGGTGAAAGAGCCGGTAACACCTCACTGGAGGAAGTTGCAATGATTATTCAACACCGATATGCTCATATGTACACTCATAATATCGTATCGTGTCAGCTCAATTCGATAAGTCAACTTGTATCAGAGAGTATGTCCATGCCGGTACAGCCCAATAAAGCGATCGTTGGAGAGAATGCATTTGCCCATTCTTCAGGCATACATCAGGATGGAGTGATCAAAAACAGGGAAAACTACGAGATCATTGACCCAGCGGAAGTTGGTGTAGATCAGTCCTCTATCATACTTACAGCAAGAAGTGGCAGAGCAGCATTAGCTTATCGGGCTAAAGAGATCGGTCATAACCTTAGTAAAGATCAACTTGATATCGTTTATGCCCAATTTATCAAAGTTGCTGATCAAAAGAAAGAGGTATATGACAGTGATCTGAAAGGGATTCTTTCTCAATCATTTGCAACCGCAATATAGGATTTTATGGCTAAGACATTATTTGATAAAATATGGGATGCTCATGTGGTTAAGGATATAGATTCCACAAGACAAGTGGTCTATATCGATAGACATTTTATACATGAAGTGACGAGTCCTCAGGCATTCTCAGGATTACGAAATAGAAATATTGGGCTATTCAGAACAAACCAAACTACGGCTACAGCTGATCATAATGTACCTACATTAAATCAACATCTCCCTATAAAGGATCCACTCTCTAGATCGCAGGTAGATGCCTTATCTCAAAATTGTAAAGAGTTTGGAGTAGAATTATATCAACTTGGGCATGAGCTACAGGGAATAGTTCACGTCATAGGACCAGAACTAGGAATTACAAGGCCAGGTATGACCATTGTATGTGGTGACAGTCATACTTCTACTCATGGTGCATTTGGAAACATTGCATTTGGCATTGGTACATCTCAGGTAGAACAAGTTTTCGCTAGTCAATGCTTGATATTATCAAAGCCCAAAACAATGCGTATTACCGTAAATGGTGATTTGCAAAAAGGAGTAACGGCCAAGGATGTAATTCTATATATCATTTCAAAACTTACTGCCGCTGGAGGTACAGGATATTTTGTAGAATATGCGGGTAGTACTTTTGATTCTATGAGCATGGAAGAGCGCATGACTATATGCAATATGAGTATTGAAATGGGAGCCCGTGGAGGCATGATTGCTCCAGATGAGACAACTTTCAAGTATATTAAAGGGAGGAAATTTGCTCCCAAAGGTGAACAATATGACCAGGCTATACGATATTGGTCAACATTATATACTGATGCAGATGCTGTATTTGACGTAGAGCATAGCTATGAAGCAGCAGATATAGGGCCAATGCTGACTTATGGTACTAACCCTGGTATGGGCATACAAGTAAGTGAGCATATCCCAAATGCATCAGAGTACTTAGACCCAAAACAGCTGACTAAATCTCTAGATTATATGGGATTACAAGAAGGACAACTGCTCGAAGGGCAAGAAATTCAACATGTATTTATAGGATCATGTACCAATGCAAGAATTGAAGATCTAAGGTCTGTGGCAAAATTTGTAGATGGTAAACAAAAAGCAGATCATGTACAAGTATGGATTGTACCAGGCTCAAAACAGGTAGAACAGCAAGCCAAAAAAGAAGGACTAGATAAGGTTTTTGCAAATGCAGGTTTCCAATTAAGAGAACCAGGATGCTCTGCTTGTCTTGGAATGAATGAAGATAAAGTGCCCGCAGGTGATTATTGCATTTCTACCTCCAATAGAAATTTTGAAGGTAGACAAGGTCCAGGAGCTCGTACTATTTTGGCAAGTCCCTTAAGTGCAGCCGCAGCAGCGATAGAAGGTAAAATTGTAGATGTAAGAAAATATTTAAACTAATGGAAGCATTTACAAGATTTAAGAGTACTGCCATTCCTCTTCCTATTGAGAATGTAGATACTGATCAGATTATCCCTGCCCGATTTTTGAAAGCCATTACGAAAGAAGGCTTTGGAGATAATTTATTTAGAGATTGGCGATACAATCGTAATAATAATGAGGTGCCAGGTTTTGTGCTCAACAATCCGAAATATGGGGGCAAAATACTGGTAGCAGGTAAAAATTTTGGTTGTGGATCAAGTCGAGAACATGCGGCATGGGCCATCGATGGCTATGGTATAAAAGTAGTGATCTCAAGTTTTTTTGCTGATATTTTCAAAGGCAATGCGCTTAATAATGGACTCCTACCAATACAAGTTTCAGAAGATCAATTAGATATGATTTTCAAAGCTATTGAAGAAGATCATCAAGCGCAATTTGAGATAGATCTGGAAGCCCAGCAATTTACCATATGCGATAATGGCACCCAAATAAAGTTTGATATAGATAACTACAAAAAAGAATGTCTACTCAAGGGCTATGATGACATAGACTATTTGCTTGATCTAAAAGAAGAGATTGTAGCATTTGAAAATCAAAGGACGATACATTAATAAGAGAATGAGCAAACTACAAAACATAGCTGTACTTAGAGGTGATGGTATAGGACCAGAAGTCGTATCTCAAAGTCTAAAAGTAATAGATGCAATCAATCAACGATATGGCCATGACATGCATCTGGAAGAAGGTCTTATCGGTGCAATCGCCATAGACAAGACTGGATCTCCGCTACCTCAAGCAACAATCGACATCTGCAAAAAATCTGATGCCGTGATCTTAGGCGCAATTGGAGATCCTAAATATGACAACAACCCTAGTGCTACAGTAAGACCAGAACAAGGGCTTTTAGCCATCAGAAAAGAGCTAGGACTCTTTTGTAATATCAGACCCATCACCATATACGACAATCTCATAGATTTAGCTCCTTTGAAACCAGAAAGGTTAGAAGGTGTAGATTACGTTATCTACCGTGAACTTACAGGTGGGATATACTTCGGTGAAAAAACAAAGAAATCTGATTATGCGTCTGACCTATGTGAATACAGCGATTTTGAAGTCGAAAGGATAGCAACACTTGCATTTGAAGCAGCTAGGAAAAGGCGAAGAAAACTAACGCTCATCGACAAGGCCAATGTACTAGAAAGTAGCCGTCTATGGAGACGGGTAGTTATCGATTTAGCTAAGAAATATCCAGATGTAGATTTAGACTTTTTGTTTATTGATAATGCCGCCATGCAAGTCATCCTAAATCCTGCTCAATTTGATGTTATTGTGACTTCCAATATGTTTGGCGATATCATTTCGGATGAATCCAGTGTCTTAGCAGGCTCTTTAGGTCTTTTACCTTCAGGCTCTATAGGCACTAATAGTAAACTTTACGAACCCGTGCATGGGTCATATCCGCAGGCTGCAGGTAAAGATATAGCCAACCCGATAGCGAGTATCTTATCTACTGCGATGATGTACCGTGATTTTGATTTAGATGAAGAGGCCAACTGTATAGAAAATGCGGTAAAAGATTGTATTAGCAAAGGTGTAATGACCAAAGATCTGCACCCCGACAAGGATTTTGCCTGCTCTTACTTAGGTGATATTATGCATAGTATCATATTAGATGGTGCCGATGCTATCAAACCTAGAAGCGAAGAAGAGTCGTACAACAATATTATTTAGTAATCGATAAAAACTATTGAAATGAGTTTACTATCAACTATCAATATTTCTGCTATCTTTCGTCAGATTTATGAAAAACATGATTCAAATTATCGTCATTATTAGCATTATCATTCTTACGAATGGATGACGGACGATATTTTATATAAATAAAAATAGGAAGCCGTTCTCAAACAGAACGGCTTTTTTAGTTTATGGAGAAAAACTTAAATAAATACAGCAAAAGGGTCACTCAAGATCCTACACAGCCAGCAGCTCAAGCTATGCTACATGCCATCGGGCTAAGCACTGAAGACTTGAAAAAAGCCCAAGTAGGAATTGTGAGTACCGGATGGGAGGGCAATCCCTGCAACATGCATCTCAACGATCTAGCAAAACAAATTAAAGTAGGCATTCAGGATCAAGACCTCATAGGGCTTATCTATCATACCATAGGTGTATCTGACGGTATCTCTATGGGCACCGAAGGCATGAAATTTTCGTTGCCATCTAGAGATATTATCGCTGACAGTATAGAGACCGTTGCGTCCGCGCAGTGGTATGATGCCATAGTCGCCGTAGTAGGTTGCGATAAAAATATGCCTGGTGCCATGATGGGACTAGGACGCTTAAATAGACCTGGTATTGTCGTCTACGGTGGTACTATTGCTCCCGGTTGTCATAACGATAAAAAACTAGATATCGTCTCTGCTTTCGAAGCATTAGGTCAGAAAATATCAGGTGAAATAGACGATACTGAATACAAAAAGATCATCCAAAATGCATGTCCAGGTGCCGGAGCTTGTGGAGGTATGTATACGGCAAATACCATGTCCTCAGCTCTTGAAGCGATGGGTATGAGTTTACCTCATAATTCTTCGATACCTGCCGTAAATGAACTCAAGGCTAAAGAATCTACCAAAGTAGCTCAGGCTATGAGGATACTGATGGAAAAAGATATCAAACCAAAAGATATCGTAACCAAAGTAGCGATAGAGAATGCTTTAAGAGTTATTACTGTGCTAGGAGGATCTACCAATGCCGTATTGCATATGATTGCGATTGCAAAAGCTTATGGTCTATCACTTAGTCTAAAAGATATACAAGCGATATCTGACTCCACTCCTTTTCTCGCTGACCTTAAGCCAAGCGGCAAATACGTTATGCAAGATCTTTTTGAAGTGGGAGGTGTACCCGCAGTAATGAAGCTCATGCTTAGAGAAGGATTACTGGATGGTAATCCTATGACCGTTACTGGAAAAACAGTAGGTGAAAATTTAGAAAATGTAAAAGATTTGACTGAAGGTCAAGAAGTGATAAAAGCGAGATCAAATCCTATTAAAGAAACAGGTCATTTGCAGATGCTCTTTGGAAATCTAGCTAGCGAAGGCTCAGTCGCAAAAATTACTGGTAAGGAAGGTCTTATATTCAAAGGTACAGCTAAAGTATACGACTCTGAGCACGAAGCTAATGACGCTATCAAAGCTGGTAAAATAACTTCTGGTGATGTAGTCGTGATCAGATATTGTGGACCAAAAGGAGGACCAGGTATGCCAGAAATGCTCAAACCCACCTCTGCCATAATGGGCGCAGGACTAGGTAATGAAGTAGCACTTATCACAGATGGTAGGTTTTCGGGTGGTACACATGGATTTGTAGTAGGCCATATTACCCCAGAAGCTTACGACGGCGGATTGATAGGCATATTACAAGACGGTGATAATATCACCATCAATGCTGAAGAAAAAACAATCACTGCGCATCTCGAAGATCAAGAAATCAAGGATAGAAAAGCCAATTGGACTCCTAAGTCAAAAGAACTCTCAGGAGCATTGAAAAAATATAGAAAACTCGTTTCATCCGCTAGCGAAGGCTGCGTAACTGATGAATTTTAATACGAATACTATGGCCGTAGAAACGATCAAAGCGAAAGATAAAAGGCAATCAAACTCTAGAACTATGACTGGAGCGGAAGCCATCTTAGAGTGCCTCATTGCAGAAGGAGTAGAGACTATCTTTGGGTATCCGGGCGGTGCAATCATGCCTGTATATGATGCGCTATACCATTATCAAGATAAACTACAACATATATTGACTCGACATGAGCAAGGCGCCATACATGCCGCCCAAGGCTATGCCAGAGTCAAACGCCAGTCAGGTGTCTGTTTTGCTACCTCAGGCCCAGGCGCATCCAATCTTTTTACAGGTTTAGGAGACGCTTTGATGGACTCAACACCTCTAGTATGTATTACTGGTCAGGTATATAGTCAGTTATTGGGCTCCGATGCCTTTCAGGAAATAGATGTGATTGGTTGCTCAATGAGCCTTACCAAGTGGAATCGTCAGATCACGAAGGCTTCAGAAATCCCAGAGGTATTGGCAAAGGCATTTTATGTTGCTAATTCTGGTAGACCTGGACCTGTATTGATTGATATCACTAAAGATGCTCAGTTTGATACACTGGATTTTGAGTATAATCCAAAACCATTTATTAGGAGTTATATACCGACACCGATCGTTGACGACTCCAAAATAGATGAGGCCGCAACGCTAATTAATAATGCCAAAAAGCCATTTATACTTGCAGGACATGGCATTCATATTGCCAAAGCACAAGATATATTTAAAGACTTTGTAGAGAAATCATGCATTCCTGTAGGAGCTACTATACATGGTCTTTCTGCCCTACCGAACGATCACGATCTACAGATGGGGATGTTAGGTATGCATGGAAATTATGGTCCAAATATGATGACTAATCAATGCGATGTCCTGATTGCCGTGGGTATGCGATTCGATGATCGAGTCACAGGTAATCTTTCTAAATATGCCAAGCAGGCCAAAGTGATACATATAGAAATCGATCCCTCAGAAATCGATAAAAATGTAAAAACGGATGTTGCCATATTAGCGGATGCCAAAGATGCACTAAGCAAACTCATCAAAAAGGTTAACCCAAAATCATATCCTTATTGGATTCAGCAATTTAAGGATTGTGATGTCCAAGAATATGATAAAGTCATATCTCGAGATTTAAATACTTCGCGAACGGATGCCCTTACCATGGGCAGGGTCATAAAGGAGGTTTCTCGTCAGACCAAGGGTCAGGCGATCGTTGCTACCGATGTAGGGCAGCACCAAATGGCTGCAGCACGATATTATGACTACAATGGTCATGATCAATGGCTATCCTCCGGTGGTGCAGGTACTATGGGCTTTGGACTACCCGCAGCAATTGGAGCACAATTCGCCGCTAAAGATCGTACGGTAGTATCATTTATTGGAGATGGTGGTTTTCAGATGACTTTGCAGGAATTAGGTGTCTGTAACCAATGGAATGTCCCTGTCAAGATTGTATTACTAGATAATGAGCACTTAGGCATGGTACGTCAGTGGCAAGAGCTCTTTTTTGAGCGTAGATATAGTGCCGTGGAGCTTCAAAATCCAGATTTTATAAAAATCGCAGAGGGCTTTGGTGTAAAAGGCAAAAAGGTTACTGATCCATCAGAAATCAATGACGCCATTACTGAAATGCTTGAATATGATGGTGCCTATGTATTGCATGTGATGGTTGAAAAAGAAGAAAATATATTCCCTATGATCGCTAGCGGTAAGGCCGTAGATGAAATTGTTTTGGAATAACCATTTTGGCTTACTGCTTACAGTTTGAAGCTTATAGCATTCTTGATTCTTCAACTCATCGCATATCAAAAAAGACATTTGAACAAAAAATCATCATATTATCCTCTTAGTTTTGAAAAGCTTGATGTTTGGAAAAGCGCAATTGCACTTACCAAAAACATATATACAGAGGTTAGGAAATGGCCTGAATCTGAAAAGTATGGTTTGATTTCTCAAATAAAAAGAGCCTCGAATTCTATATCTCTTAATCTTGCTGAAGGCAGTGGAAAGTTCTCCTTAAAAGAACAAGCTAAATTTTCGAATATCGCATATTGTAGTGCTCTTGAAGTGGTAAATGCCATAACCTTAGCGAAAGAGCTAAACTATATAGAAGAAGTAGAGTATCATAATTTTAGATCACAACTTGACCCAATTTTAAAATCATTATTAGCACTAAGAAAAAGTCAGTTAAGAAGATTTGAACAAGAAGTAACCCGTAACCCGTAACCCCAAAGTATGGAATTCACAATAACCGTATTTTCAGAAAATAAAACAGGAATCCTGAGTCGTATAGTCGGGGTATTTACCCGTAGACATATCAATATTGAGTCCATT
>JAHDGW010000428.1 GCA_020631635.1 Saprospiraceae bacterium | reverse complement strand
CAATCTAATTCGATGATATTATCGCTTTTTCGAAGCGTATTGAACTCTAATTGATCCACGGCTAAGGCATTCAATACGGCTTTGATCTCAAAGTTATCGACGAGTATCCCATCCACTTGATATCCTGCACTAAATGCACTAGATACTTTGAAAACAAATCTAAAGATAACACCATCATTCCCAGCCAAAAATGAAATATCGTAACTTTTATGCTCATTATTTCCAATGAATGCCCAACCTGACTGATCAGGAAAAACAAGGGTAGAAAGTGGACATGGAGCACCAGGACCTCCGTCATACCAGCCGGATATTCCTGTACCGCTATCTCCGTAGCTACCTAGTCGAGTCCAACTGGTACCATCATCTGTAGAATACTGGATCTGAGCCGACATAGGGCCATTGCAGAAAAATATTTGCATGCCCATATCAAACTCCAATGTATATGAGCCGCCAATAGACATATCAAAACGAGGTGAATATAAAGCCGAAGTATTTTCATGATTTCCTACATTATCCATGAGTCCTGTCTTCCAGACATTAGACGTAGATGGTAAGCCATTGCCTCCTACTCCTAGCTCAAAAAGAGACTTATCTCCTATGACTACATCACCTGCAAAGTCCTCTATATTAGTATCAAAATTTCCACCATCTATAGGACGATAAGGTAGTTGTCGGTCTGGTAGTATTTTTACAAAATCAGACTTAGATAACTCATGTACTCCTCCATTTACGGATAAGGTAACATCATAAAAACCTGAAGAGGAATACGTATGCACAGGGTTTTGCAATGTAGATGTATGACCATCTCCAAAGTCCCATTCCCACGAAGTAGCATTTACAGATTCATCAACAAAACTTATTTGTTGCCCAGACCATAGCATAGATTTATCTGATTTAAATCTAGCACATCCAGCGCTTGTAGGAGACTCAAAGATGATTTCTTTCTTACCACTATCATTGCCGGATCCACAATAATTGGTCACTCGTACTCCGTAGCGTTTGCAGGGAGTAAATCCTGGAGGATTGATATCAATACTATTTAGCGTAGTATTGATAATATCAATGACATTATTATTAGGATAAGAGAATACTTCTATCAGACGGGTACCTGAGACCAGTGGATCCCAACTGATCGTGAATCCTGTAGGATTTATGTCGCTTATCACAAGATTTTCTATCTCAGCACATGATGTAGAAGACTGACAGGTACTTACACAAGTACTTATACTGTTTAATATTTCGCTATTGATCGTTGTCTGAGAGCTAGTACTCCAGTTATTAGTATTAGATACGATAGAGCTCATTATATTACCCGATGACCCTATGTGACTAGCATTTAGATTATGACCAATCTCATGAGACGTAGTTGTTCTAAGTAGTGGAATACTACTCGTCCAGTCTTGTAATACATGAGT
>JAHDGW010000094.1 GCA_020631635.1 Saprospiraceae bacterium | reverse complement strand
ACTAGCTCTTCAAGGCTAGAAATAATTGCTCGTGGATAATATCAGCTGTTCGCTGCCAAGAAAATTTTGATCTCTGAATTTTTGCTTTTTTGATCAACTCCTGACGTATACCGTCATCTAAAATATATCTCATCGATCCAGCTATCTCCTCTGCATTGTAAGGGCTAGTCAATAATGCTGCATCACCTGCTACCTCAGGCATAGAGCTGACATTGGAGCATATAACGGGCACATCACAATGCATAGCTTCGAGTATAGGTATTCCAAAGCCCTCGAATAAAGAGACGTAAATAAGTGCAAATGCTGCAGCAACATATTCATGGACCTCCGGAGCATATCCTCTCTTCCAGATGATATCATTGCGATATTTTGATCTCACCAGTTCACGGTCAAATTCTTGATTTTTCCAAGCATCTCGACCGATGATCAAAAGCTTAAAATCACTACCTGTAATATCCTTAAACCGATTAAAGGCCCGCACGATACGTACTACATTTTTACGAGGATGTACCGCTCCCACGTATATAAAATATGGCCTACCATCAGATATATCATTTCTGATCTCTTGTTGACGTGTTTCTGATAAAGGTTTAAATTTTGTAGGAGCACTATTGTGACCTACTACCACTTTAGTAGGATCTAAATTATATTGGGTAATTATATCTTTTCGAGTTGCCTCACTTACTGCCACTATACGCTTTGCCTTTCTATGAAATCTCGGAAAGTATTTACGATAATACCTAAGGACTCTCCGAGGTAAATGCTCTGGGTAATGTGCATAGGCAATATCATGACTTACCAGTACAGTAGGCACCAAGGTCTTTAGACTTAGATAATTATCAGGTGATAAAAGTACATCGATATCGTATTTTTTAAGAACTCTAGGTAGCGCATACTCAAACCAAGCATACCACAGTATAGGGTCTCTTGTAGGAGGACCAATAACGATAGGAGTCACATTGTCACTATATATAAAACTATCACCATAGGGTCTATCAAAAATAAAGTAAAAGTGATCTTCTGGATGCGCCTTGACCATGCACTGAACGGTCTCATGGATGTATCTACATACACCTTCCATCCTACCCTTTAGCAAAACACGAGTATTAATTGCGATTCGCATGCTAATCCCTTTTAAAAACTAGCTTTCCTAAATCTCTATCAACTTTAAATATATTATCAAGGGGTTTTGTAATCGGAAGAGTCAGCTTTTGAAGGAAAACAGAAAATTTAGATAGCTGCTCACCTTCAACTCTCTTTCTACTATTAAATAATTTTCTGATTGCTCCAGAAACTAAAAAACTAGTTTGAATATTTATAAAGCTTTTTTCAACTAAGTTAAAACCCATCGATTTACATATTTCGACGTAGTTATGCACTGGACGTCCTTTACACAAGTCATCACCCTTGATCTTTGACTCTATCCTTTCGAACAAAATCACAGAGTCGCCTGAAACCCTACACATTTCTTTCAATATTTTCTTCATCATTTCCTCATCTGTATTATGTTGTAATACGGTAGAAGAAAACACAACGTCGAATGATTCATCAGCAAAAGGTATCTCAGTACCATTTATCTTTGTCAATCCTACTCTAGTATCATTAATATTGGCTTCAGCTAACTCAATCATTTCTGATGAAATATCAACCCCGTTTAAAGATTTTGCTTTAGTCTCTAGCAGTTGTTTAAGATTACCCCCTGGACCCGAGCCTAATTCTAGAACAGTTTTATCATTCCAGTCAAAATCCATAAGCATATTGATAAATTTACTACGCTTATATCTATAGTAAGGACTGTCATCACCTGCCACTACATTTTTATGACTTCTAATTTTAACTCTTTGCGCTACCTTACTCCAGTAAGATTCTGGGTTATATTTTGACATATTTCTAACAAAAATAAAAAAACGAAGCAACATTATACTACTAATCGTTGTGCTGTTGCATTGAAAATAAATTAGTTTTTAAAATAAAATTTTATATTCTATCTGACATAAGATAGCTATTTCAGGATAATGAGAGATGTTAAAAATATAACCTCAAAATGTCAATAAACCTTGATTGTAAAATTCATAGCTACTCATATCTTTCTATGAAAACCTCACCGCTCCTGAAGTTAAATTTGTAAGCTATTTGTCATTTCAACATTCATAATTGTGACTTAGCATTCTAGTTTAGTCTTAAGGGTACAAATTGCATAAACACCCTTTATTTATAGGTTGAGGCGGAACGAAAGTTCTGCCTTTACTTTTTTATATCTCCTCCATTGCAAAAAATGCATCATACCGATAAATGATGTTTTGCCAATCATAGGTTTTCAG
Source organism: Saprospiraceae bacterium (assembly GCA_020631635.1). Taxonomy (GTDB): domain Bacteria; phylum Bacteroidota; class Bacteroidia; order Chitinophagales; family Saprospiraceae; genus JAHDGW01. The sequence goes on along the minus strand of JAHDGW010000094.1, from coordinate 9,128 downwards.
TTGATTTTTATACTCAAAATTCTTAGTAGATACGGGTGCTTGCAAATGCTTGATAAGCATTTCACTAAATTCCTCATCACTATTGTAGTACTGGGCTATATTTCCAAATAAATCAGGATATGACATGCGATTTGGCATTAGCAGAGAACATCCACAATATGCTGCTTCCATGACTGAAATACCAAAAAAATCGTGATAGCTTGTCACTGGTAATATAGTGGCTTGATGTAGCAATTGTATATATTGACGGCGATCAGATGCGTAACCCCAATGCCTGATATGATGACTAAGACGGTGTTTTGCAAGTTCAAAAATCTTTGGGCTTCTACTATAGTCTTTACCTAATACGATGAGTTGAAAAGGTAGATGCATAGCACTAAGCTGCATAAGCGTCTCAAAAAAAAGATTTGGATTTTTATCCTCTTCCCAACGATGATTCCATATTATGACGTGCTCCCTATTGTCTAAGGCTGGTTCATGATCTAGCTCTGATAGATTAAGCCCTAAGGGCAAAATATGACTCTTTTGTCTGATATCATCGATCATATAACTACACTGATGATCTGGCAAAGTCTCAAGATATCGGAAGCCTAAGTTTAAAAAACTATCTCTATTATACCTTGAATTAAACACCACTCGATCAGCAAGGTGAGCCGAACATATATTGATCCATGCATAATGGAGATCTCTATTGAGCTTAACATCCTTATCGTTTGCCGACCAAGGATATGCTAGTTGATTTTCATGAAAATATATCCAGATTGGAGTAGCCTTTATCCTTGTGCTCACCCTCGCTTTAAACTGAGCAAGGTCTATCATATCAGTCACCAGTATAAGGTCATAGTTTTTATCTGTAGCTAAAAACTTGTCCGCCAAGGTAACCGCTGCCCCATGCATGCGCCACTTCCAGTATCTACCAGATAAGGTATATGCATCGATATCATGAGAAGAATGCTCCATGAATCCATCCAACCACTGCTTGTGACTTCCTGAATAAAACGGTTCTATAATTGCTATTTTCATACCAGTGCTATTGCTAGTTACTACCTAATGGTGTTGGTTACTTTTCTACTATATTTTTCCATTGCTTCTAGGAAATCTTATAAATTGCACATTCGAGATTCAATATAGATAAATTATGACGACAGATATACTGGTAATAGGCGGTGGAGTTGCAGGACTCTCTTTTGCGATCAAAATGGCTAGCTCACGACCCGATCTCCAAATCACTGTACTCAGCAAGACCAATAAGACTGAAAGTAATACCAGCTGGGCCCAAGGGGGTATTGCAGCTGTATGGGACTTTGATGTAGATAATTTTGAAAAGCACATAGAAGATACGCTCGATGCTGGGGATGGTATATGCGACCCTGAAGTGGTAAGGCTAGTGGTAGAAGAAGGTAGGCAGCGAGTAGAAGAAATCATAGGCTGGGGTGCTCGTTTTGATAAAGAAGATGATGGTGACTATAACTTAGGTAAAGAGGGAGGTCACTCGGAAAATAGGATACTTCACTACAAGGATGTGACAGGTTGGGAAATACAAAGGACCCTTAATGAAAAGGTAATGACCTTTGATAATATTGATTTTCGAGAACAATACTTTGCTGTAAATATTATCACTCAGCATCACCTAGGACGTAATATCACAAGACTAAGCCCAGATATAGAATGCTATGGCGCATATGTACTCAACCGAGAGACCAATGAGATGGAGACTATCCTCGCTAAAACCACCGTGATGTGTACTGGTGGAGCTGGTCATGTATATCGTAATACCACAAATCCTACTGTAGCCACTGGCGATGGTATGGCCATGGTATACCGAGCCAAAGGAAGATTGGCCAATATGGAATTTGTACAGTTTCATCCTACAGCTCTGTATAATCCTAGTGGTGTAGGTCCTGATTTTTTGGTTTCAGAGGCCGTTAGAGGTTTTGGTGCCATACTTAAGGGTCATGATGGTGAAGAGTTTATGCAACGATATGATGATAGACTTTCTCTTGCACCACGTGATATCTTAGCCAGAGCTATCGATAATGAAATGAAAATACACGGTGTAGATCATATGTACCTCGACTGTCGTCACCTTGATCACGAAGAATTTTTAGAGCATTTCCCAAACATTTATGAGCATTGCAAGACCAACGGTATCGATTGTTTCAAAGATATGATACCTGTAGTACCTGCATGCCACTATGTATGTGGCGGTATACTGGTAGATACTTATGGTAGGAGCTCTATCAAGAATCTATACGCCGCAGGAGAGTGTACCTGTTCAGGATTGCATGGCGCCAATAGGCTAGCCTCTAACTCGCTACTAGAGGGTCTTGTATATGGCTATCGGGTTGCGGTAAATATTATAGAGCAAATCGATAATATTCATATCCCTCTGAGCATCCCTGAATGGGATAAGCAAGGTACTGAAGAGCCTAAAGAACTCGTATTGATGTCGCAAAGTCTCAAAGAACTCAAAGAAATCATGAGCTATTATGTAGGTATAGTACGTACTGATGAGCGACTACACCGCGCCTCAGAGCGTCTATGGCTTTTATACCTTGAAACTGAAAAACTATATCAGACTACGCAGATATCTACCCAGTTATGCGAGTTGAGGAACTTAACTACGATAGCTTACTTAATCACTAAAGGAGCTCAGATGCGTAAAGAAAGTCGGGGCTTACATTACAATCTAGATCATCCCGAGCCTTTTGATTTTATTGAAATGACTAGACTCTAGAGTATGTATCTACACCCCATAAATTGTCTTAGTCTACATCGTTATCAAGTTTCAAGATAGTAGATGGGTACTATTCTTCTATCATTTCAGCAGGAGAAGGACCAGGTATTTTTAGATTATCATTGAAATTTGGGAAGAAAATCTTAATGCTTTTTTGATTATAAGCTTCCAAATCAACATATGTCCAGGTAGTGCCCTGATCGCTAGATACGGCAAGTAGGTAAGCTTTTGTTTTAAATTTAGCTTCGCCTATTTTTACGATTTGATCTTGAGTTACTAATGCATGTAACTCTTCACCAGCCTCATAATAGTCTCCCACGGATTTCGTTGTGGTTTGTATGACTTCATAACCTTGTTCCTTTTTAGTCACTTTGATATCCTTCATAATAGAAAGGATGCTTTCCTTACCTCCAGCCATAGAGACTATGTTAGGGTTTACATATTCTACCGCTTTCTCAAACTGATTTTTCTCGATTGCCAAAGTATAGCTTTTTGCGCCTTTCATAACAGCCGCATCATAATTTTGAGCCATCGATAAAAAAGTAAAACTTGCAAATATTAAGCTTAGTATGTATTTCATGATATTCAGTTTATTTTAAAAGCTTTCGTTTATTATACTGGTAACTAGACGTCAGGGTTATGGTAAAGTGACCACTTAGTGATGATCTTAAGTAGATCTTAACTTACCAAAGATTTTCTTGCTTCAAAGATACCTTGTGTCCATAAAATAATGAAGTAGTATCGGCAAATGATTTCGTATAATTAGAAACGAAAAACTGATCCTCTTTCTCCTGCTTTTTGGATAATAATTTTGCGGTGGCAAGTCTTGATTTCACCTCCATTGCTATGATTTTTGTAGAGTCCAAAACCTCCACATTGTGCTGGTAGTAAGAGACAATGTTATTACGGATGAGTGGATAATGAGTACATGCCAACAGTAAAGCCTCTATATCAGTCAGCGTCTCTTGCCCTAGGTAGTGATCTATGATATCATTACTTATTTTACCAGTACTAAAGCCTTCCTCTATCATTGGTACCAGTAGCGGCGTTGCCAAGCTCTTACATTCTATTTGTGGATTAGCCTTTCGGATTTCGAGAGCATATATATCAGACTCTATGGTAGCTCGTGTAGCTATTATACCTACCTTACGAGGTGCAAGGGATGCAACCGCACGTACCAATGGGTCTACCACATTGACAAACTCTACCCTATTATCGAAAAAGTCTTTAAGAATCTGGTAAGCCACGGAGCTAGCAGAATGGCATGCTATGACGATCATTTTACAATCATGCTCCAGTAAAAACTTACTGATGCGAATCGAATAATATCGAATCGCATCAGCTGATTTATCTCCATATGGGAGATGGGCGGTATCGCCAAAATATAATATCTGTTCTTCGGGAAGTTCTTTTTTGATGGCATGAGCGACGGTAAGCCCGCCGATACCGCTATCAAAAATCCCTATGGCTTGCTTTGACAAGGATTACATCCCTAGTTTGGCACGTACCAATGAACTTACATCGGTAGAGTCATCAGCATATAATATAGTACCTAGACTAGCATCAAAAATATAGGTAAAGCCGCCCTCAGAGGCTACATCATCTATAGCTTTCTGTATTTTATCTCTAAGTGGTTTTAACAACTGCTCACTTTTAGTGATAATTTGTTGCTGGCTAGTTTGCTCAAATTGACCAATTTTTGCTTCTTCTTCCTTTAGTTTTGAAGCTTCTACTTCTAGTTGTTTAGGAGCAATCTCACCATTAGCCTGCTTACGTTCTAGGTCTTGATATTTCTTCTGCAAAGCAACGATCATCTCTTGACCTTTTTTCTGTAATTGTGCTTTATATGTCTCTAAATTAGAGTTAGCTTCTTTCACTTCTGGGATCTCTTGTATGAGAGCCTGAGTGTTGATAAATCCAAATTTCTGAGCATTAGACACTCCTACCGTCAGTAGTATTAAAGCTAGAACCTGAGTGATTTGTTTGATTTTCATAGTCGTTATATATTAAATAAAATCTTATGCAATTTTTAATACTTTTGCGCCTCTGTACATGAATTATAAAGTTGAGTAATCCATTGATTATGAAGCGACTGCGAAAGTAATATTATTTCTAAAACCAAAGGAATACTTACCTGAGTCTTTTGATAATATCAGCGGTCTTATCGTACTCTTCTGATGCAAACAGTAAGCCTGTAGCTCCACTTTTATCAAAAATTAGATCATATCCACGGTCTGCAGAAAAATCTTCTATGGCTGCAAATACAGCGTCTTGTATTGGACTCACAAGCTCTTCCCTTTTTCTAAATAGATCTCCCTCTGGGCCAAATCTTCTTTTTTGTAATTCTCTTACTTCTTTTTCTTTATTGACGATCTCTTCTTCTCGTGATGCTCTTACATCATCGGATAACAAGACTTGCTCGGCCTGATACTTATTATATAAGCTTTTGATCTGATCATACTCTTGAGCGATATCTTGTCTCCATTCGGCCGAAATTTTATCTAAATCCTTCTGAGCATTTTGATAAGATTCTTGACTTTCTAATACTGCATTAATATCTACTACGGCGATACGTTGGGCATTTACACTGAGTGCTGTCACTGCGGCTAGGGCGAGGGTAAGTAGTATATTCTTCATTTTGATATATTTTAATTCACTAATGTTAGATTTCACTTTTAAAGAACTCAAAATTAAGATTTTCATTGTCCTTTGTATGTATGACTAAAAATCCAATCATAAAGTTTCAATCAAATAATGTGCTCATTTTATTATTAAAACCATAAGTGATTGATTATCAATAATTAAATATACTATTCTTGATCATCACATACTGAACCGTTAACGAATGTTTAACCGCCTTTTGCATTTCTGTAAGTGATTTTTTGAGCCATATCATATCCAAGCCCTATATTACATAAGCAAACAATTATTATTATTGAATACTTCTTCTCACCATATTATTGGCTCAAAAGAGCTTAACTATATCGATATCATAGATATAGTAGACAACAAGCAAAATATAAGCATAGCCAAGGAACTTGCAATTCAAGTTTCAAAATGTAGAACTTACTTAGAACAAAAACTATCCTCGGCAGATCGCTCTTATTATGGAATCAATACGGGCTTTGGCTCACTTTGCAATGTACAGATACCAAATAAAGAGTTAGGAATACTGCAAAAACGGCTTGTCATGTCTCATGCCTGCGGTACGGGTGAGATCATTGATACTAGGATTACACGGATTATTTTTTTGTTGAAAATCATCAACCTTAGCCATGGGTATTCTGGCGTAAGGCTTGAGCTTATAGAGCATATGATCAAGATATATAATCTTGGTATTATGCCTGTAATTTATGAGTTTGGCTCTTTAGGTGCTTCCGGAGATTTAGCACCACTTGCGCATCTAGCACTCATATTATTGGGGAAGGGAGAATGTGAATACCAAGGAAAGAAATATAAGACAGAAGTATTATTTCGAAAACTAGGGCTGCATGGACAAGAGTTAGCGGCTAAAGAAGGTTTAGCATTACTAAATGGTACTCAATTTTCTTTGGCATTTGCGATACATGCCTGTAACCAAGGAATGAAGCTTTTAAAAGCTGCACAAAAAAATACGGCGCTATCAGCAGTAGCTTACCAATGTAAAACAGAACCATTTTTGGATCATATACATCGTATCAGAAATCAAAAAGGACAAAGACAATGTGCTCGGGAGATATTAGAACTGCTTGAAGGATACGAAACTCAGCTTGACATCGTACAAGATCCATATTCATTTAGATGTGTACCACAAGTACACGGTGCTACCAAGGCGGCACTAGATCATGCGATCGAAATCGTCAATCATGAAATCAATGCTACCACGGATAATCCCAATATATTTCCAGACGAAGATCTCATCCTTACCGGCGGCAACTTCCATGCACAACCTCTCGCCCTTATACTTGACTACTTAAGTATTGCCATTGCAGAACTAGGCAGTATAAGTGAGCGCCGTACTTATAAACTTATCAATGGTGATAGAGGATTACCAGATTTTTTAGCCCATGAACCAGGTCTACACTCGGGTTTTATGATCGCTCAGTACACCGCGGCTTCTATAGTAAGTCAAAATAAATTACTCTGCCAACCAGCATCCGTAGATAGTATACCTAGTAGTAAAGGGCAAGAGGATCATGTAAGTATGGCCGCCAATGCTGGGACTAAAAACTATAAACTAATCGAAAATCTCTGGAGTATCATGGGTATAGAATTACTCGTAGCTGCTCAGGCAATTGATTTCAGAGATATCGATAAGAAAGTTCCTATAATGGATCTTCACAAAAAATTTAGGGAGCATATAAGTCACATGGATGGAGATCGTATATTGCATGTTGATATCCAAAAATCTACATCATTTTTACGAAATAAATGATCCGATGGATATACAGTATACCGCTATACTTCATCTGCATTTTATTGAATGCACAGGGCTCAGTAGAAGCTCATTATGGATTTGGGAAAGTGCTCAAGCATAAGGAAGGTCTACTATTCGATATCCCTACCACATCCCATAGTATAGAACTCAATTATGTCAAAAATATTAACTCTGATAAAAGCTGGTATACGTACTGGGGTAAGCCTAGCTGGGTCTTAAGTACTCAATATGTTGCATTTGGAGATGAGGATGTATTGGGTCATGCCTATGGCCTTAGTTCTGGCCTACGCTTTGGACTCGTTGATCGACCCTACATAAAACTATCATTGCAAGTGACTACAGGTCTTGCTTATCTTGATCAAGTATATGACCGCATACATAACCCTACTAATAATGCGATCAGCTCTACTCTTAATAATACGACTAAGTTTAATCTCGGATTTTCATATCAGACAAAAAATAATTGGACTTTACATAGTCATGCTCAGCTGGTACATTACTCTAATGCTCGTACCAAGAGCCCCAATAGCGGAATCAATATGTGGAACGTGGGAGTGGGTCTCTCAAGGCCGATAGGCACTATTCCTTTGCAATCCATCAGTACTATAGTAATACCTAATAACCAAACCGATACGAGTGCCCTTACTATACACTTGCAACAAGGTATCGGATGGACTCAAGAAAGAGAGATCGCTGGAGGACCTAGCTTTCATGTATATACCACTCAGATATATATGGGATATCGCTGGAGCCCTGGGCATAATGCCATCGTGGGGTTATCTTATGAATATAATGAGTATATCTATGCTTTCAATCTCCAAATACTGAGACCAATAGATCAGTCACATGAAAATGCTAAAGACTACTCCTTGCTGATAGGTGATCAACTAATTTTTGGATCATTCAGGGCTCATCTAGCATTGGGATATTATCTACAATATCCATCTACTCGTATTGGAGAGCCCATCTATATTAATGTTGGATTGCAATATCTGCCAAAAGCTCTTGAGCTGTACGGTATACAGCCTTACGTGCAGGTACATATGAAGTCTCATTTTGCAATAGCTGAGAGCTTAAATATCAGTTTGGGGCTGTGTTTTTGATGATTACTTGTAAGGCATGAACCATAGAGAGCACAGAGCTTTTCATATAAGGGTATTGACCATAGAGACATGGAGGGCATTAAAGTATCCATTTTATAAATAGATTTAAAAAGTGATGTGACTTATCAAATTTGAATCTCCTCGTGAGGATCATCGTATTAGTCCAGATATCATAAAACTTGACTTCGCATACTTTTATATGTAATTTAGCATAAATATTAGCACATGAGAACAACCATTGATATAAATACTGATCTATTAACTCAAGCGCAGGAAATTTTAAAAACAGAATCAAAAAAAGATACTGTAGAAAAAGCTCTTGAGCAGCTCGTAAAAACACATAAAAGAGTGCAATTGATCAAGTATCGAGGTAAAATTGATCTTGACATAGATTTGGACCACTTACGCGGAAGAGAATCATGATTTTGGTAGACACCTCCATTTGGATTGGGTATTTTAGTCAAGGATTACACCAAGAATTAGATGACCTATTACGGGATGACCTCATAAGGACTAATCAAATAATATTAACTGAGCTCACCCCTTTTCTTTTGCATGCAAAGGCCTTTAAAGCGGTAGAATACTTACAATTTATAGATAAACAGAAGCTACATATCTACTGGGAAGGTATACAAAAATTGCAACTGATGAATCTTAAAAACGGAATCAATAAGGTCGGTATACCTGATCTCATCATCGCACAACATGCCTTACAATATGACTTGCATATATGGTCTACGGATAAGCATTTCAAATTAATGTCTAACATTACAGCATTGAAGCTGTATAATATGTAGAGTTATTGGATTTCAGCACTTATACCATTTATAATGTAAAATGGCGGATAAGATGATTTATGAAATATATTCGA
>JAHDGW010000093.1 GCA_020631635.1 Saprospiraceae bacterium | reverse complement strand
AAAGTCGTAGTTTTCAAAATATTGATAGTTCTCTTTCATTCCCGATAGCTATGCATATATTGAAGTTATAAATAAGACCTCAATATATGCACCAACCCAAAATATGCATCATCGGAGCAGGATGCTCAGGATTAGCGGCCATCAAAGCATTTCAAGATGCTGGATTGACCAATATCACTTGCTTTGAACAGAATGATCAGATCGGTGGCAATTGGGTATATACAGGTCATGTAAGTCATAGTTCCGTATGTGAAACTACTTTTTTGATCAGCTCAAAAACCATGAGTGCTTATGAAGGATTTCCAATGCCTGAGCATTATCCAGAATATCCATCGCATCGACAAGTATTAGCATATTTTCAGGCGTTTGCCGATGAATATGAGCTTAGAAAGTATATTGAGTTCAACATTTCTGTAGAGCATATTTCTAAAAATGCAGATGATACATGGACGGTAAGAACATCTAAAGGAGAATCTAGTTTTGACTATCTAATAATCGCAAATGGTCATCATTCTAAACCCAGACATCCTGAGTTTAAGGCCCATTTTACAGGAGAGTATGTGCATAGTCATGCGTTTAAAAATAATGAAGCCTTTAGCGACAAAAAGGTACTTATCGTAGGCGCGGGTAATAGCGGATGTGATTGTGCATCGGAGATAAGCCGGGTAGCCACTCGTACCGATATCAGTATCAGAACGCCGCAATATATTTTACCCAAATTTTTCATGGGTAAGCCCTTAGATATAGCGGGTAAGACCTTGAATTATTTTCCAAAATTCATTCAACCTCTACTGCAAAAACTGGTATTCAAGCTTCAAGTGGGAGATTATAAAGATTACAATCTAGAATCACCCAAGCACTCTATTACAGAGGCGCATCCTACGGTAAATTCCGAATTACTTTATAAAATCAAGCATGGTGTCGTCAAGCCTAAGACGGGTATCGATCGTGTAGAAGGGAAACAAGTATTCTTCTCGGATGGTACGAGCGATGAATATGACGTCCTACTCGCTGCAACGGGCTATCATATACATTTTCCATTTTTTGATGAGGACTTCATCAACTTTGAAGAAAGCCTAGAAGTCCCGCTATACCTACGCATGTTTCATCCCGAGCATCAAAATCTAGCGTTTATAGGCTTATTTCAACCTCAAGGAGCGATATGGCCAGGTAGTGAAAAGCAAGCGCAGCTCTACGCCAAGTATATTAGGCAAGAATGGGAATGGCCATCTGACATGCACCATAAAGCGAGAAAGGATGCAGATGAAATCAAAAACGAATTTCTACCTAGACCTAGACACAGTATCGAAGTCCATTATGGTACATTTATCAAAAAAATAGAAAAGGAGATCGCAAAAGCATGATTACAATAGAAGATATTCTCGACAAATATTATGGTCTAAAAGGAAGCTTCAAAAAACTGGCTGGTGAAGTCGATGAAAACTATTGTATAGAAACATCTGAATCCAAGTTTTTACTCAAAGTCAGTCATGACCTCCATGAGCTGGATAATATTAAGATGCAAATAGATATTTGCAAGCATCTCCATAGTCGCAGTTTTCCACTATCACTACCTAGAAGCATCGCTTCACTCAAAGGTAACGATCTTGAGATCACGGAAGAAGGTAAAATTATACGATTGCAAACGTGGGTAGAAGGCCGCATGGTGGATGATTTCAACCCCAAAAATACGTCACTACTACACTCGTGGGGTAAGACCGTAGGACTACTGAGCCGATATCTTCAAGATTTCGATCATCCTGCAGCACATAAATCATACAAGTGGAACCCATCAGAGTGCCTTGAGATGAGACAATTTGAGAAGCATATCAGTAATACAAATCACCGAGAAATCGCGATTCACTTTTGGGATTGCTTTGAGACTCAAGTCTTAGCTATACTTCCTCAACTTCGTAAAAGCATTAATCACAATGATGCTCACGAACTTAATCTTGTTGGCGAGTATCAGGGTATTGATGCAAAGGTATCAGGAGTCATAGATTTTGGTGACAGCCTCTACTGTGAGACCATCAACGAACTTGCCATTGCCTGCGCTTATGCTTGTATGGACCTAGCCGATCCTCTATCGGCAGCTTGTACAATGCTCACAGCATACCATGAGGTGTTTCCGCTACAAGACCTAGAGCTTAAGGTTCTTTATTACTTGATCGCAGCTAGATTATTGATCACCGTAACTAATGCCGCTCGAGCACGAGATGAGCAACCCGATCATAGCTATCTACAGATCAGCGAAAAGCAGGCGTGGTCATTATTAGAAAAATGGAGAACTATAAATCCAAGCTTTGCATACTATCGATTTAGGCAGGCATGTGGTCTAGTAGCATGTCCACAATCTGAGAAACTAGCCACGTTGATCAACTCTAATCGTATCAAATTTCACAAGCTCGTGGATACTAGCCTGCTTGAGCAAGCTTGTCCTATAAATTTAAGTATGACGGGTGATGTGATACAATCGCAACAGCAGCTTGAGGATGTTAGTCTTTTTGAAAAGCAAATTCAGAAATATTTTATCGATCAAGAAACTGATCTTGCCTATGGAGGGTACTTAGAGGTAAGACCACTATACATAACAGATGCATATCAGTCCATTGGAAACCAAGGTGCAAGATGGCGGACTACTCATCTTGGTCTAGATCTTTGGACTGCCAAGGAAAGCAAGGTGTATGCTCCGATGGCTGGAGAAGTATACAGCATACACGATAATGAAGGCAATCGCGACTATGGCCCTACTCTTATTTTGAAACATCAAATAGAAGACCTGGTGTTTTATACCCTCTATGGTCATCTAAGCAGAGCATCTCTTGATCATGTAAAAACGGGAGACGATGTAAAAGCGGGAGAATGGATTGCTTCCATAGGTGGAGCCCCTGAAAATGGCAATTGGCCACCTCATCTTCATTTTCAGATCATCATGGATATGCTTGGTCATGAACATGATTTTCCTGGTGTAGCCTACCCAGAAGAAATAGAAACTTGGAAAAGTATTTGTCCTGACCCTTCACTATTTTTTCCAACATTTAAAGTAAACCGTACAGATCCTATACTCAGTGACATACTAAGCAACAGGAAGAAATCGCTCGGATATGGCATGAGTATATCCTATGACAAACCACTACACATAGTACGTGGAGCTGGAGCATATCTCTATGACCATACAGGACGACGATATCTGGACACTGTAAATAATGTTGCTCATGTAGGTCATCAGCATCCTCGCATTGTCAAAGCGCTACAGCGTCAATCATCGATCCTAAACACCAATACTCGATACCTTCATCAAAATATTGTCCAATATGCTGATGCACTCTTAGATACTCTACCTAAGGAATTATGTGTTGTACATTTTGTAAACTCAGGCAGCGAAGCCAATGAACTTGCCTTGCGGATGGCCTATGCCTATACCAAATCTCGCGAAGTTATTGCCGTAGATGTTGGATATCACGGAAATACTGGAGCTTGTATAGATGTAAGCAGCTATAAGTTTGATCAAAAAGGAGGGAATGGTAAGCCGAACTCTACTCATATTTTGCCACTCCCAGATAGCTATAGAGGGATTCACCGTGGTACAGAGTCAGTTCAATATGCAGTGTATATCAATGACATCATCCAACAAATTACTTCTACAAAACAGAAGGTTGGAGCATTTATCTGCGAAAGCATATTAAGTTGCGGAGGACAGATACCTTTACCCAAAAATTATTTAAAATATATCTATCATGCCATCCGTAATGAAGGCGGAGTATGTATAGCGGATGAAGTACAAGTAGGGTTTGGTCGTGTAGGCTCTCATTTTTGGGGATTTGAATTGCAAGATGTGGTGCCTGATATAGTAACTATGGGTAAACCGATGGGTAATGGTCACCCTATAGCTGCTGTAGTATGTACTCATGAGATAGCCACCGCATTTAACAATGGTATGGAATACTTCAATACTTTTGGTGGCAATCCAGTCTCCTGCGCCGTAGGTCAAGAAGTACTGCAAATTGTACAAGATGAAGGTTTACAGAATCATGCCATGCATATGGGGCAGTATATCAAAGAGGGTTTGATGCTACTTCAGACTACATACCCTGTAATTGGAGATATTCGAGGCCATGGATTATTCCTCGGAATGGAGCTAGTCGATGATCCTTACACTAAAGCTCCGGCGGCTGATAAAGCTCATTATCTCATCAATCGCATGAGCACTTTAGGGGTACTGATGAGTAGCGATGGACCTGATCATAATGTGATTAAAATAAAGCCTCCTATGGTGATCCAAAAATCGGATATTGATTATATGTTATATTGTCTACGTAGAGTTTTTCAAGAAGATCAGATGCGTAGATGAGGATGATTTTAAACCATAGAGGCATAAAGTGCATAGAGGTATGAACCACAGAGTACATCCGCCAATGGCGAGACAAAAGAGAGCACCGAGATTTATGAGCTTACAATGATGAGCAATGGCGAACCATAGAAGAATGAAGAATATAGAATATAGATTACCCAATAAAGTATTATCGCCAACTTATTAACTGTATAAACCTTGTAAACCCCTTAAACTTAACAAACCCTAAACCAACCTAGTGCTTCAGCACAATATTGATAAGATCCTCGCCATAGTCTCGTTGCTTTTTGGTACCAATACCATCGATGCCCAGCAATGCTGCCGTATTAGTAGGCTTGGCGCTTGCGATAGCTTTCAGCACCTTATCACTCATAATAATATACGCAGGCACTCGCTTTTTTTGAGCTTGGGTGGTTCTCCAGTTTTTAAGCTCATTGAAAAGTCCTTGGCTCATTTGCCCAAGATCAATCTCAAGTTTGACGGGCTTCGGAGTAGTCTTCACAGGAGACCATTTGGTCAGTGCAATATCCAAGTCGCCCATGACGGCCTTTTTACTTAGAGGAGTACATTTAAGCTTAGCTCCATCTGTATAATCTACTTTTAGTAAACCTTGATTGATAACTTGTGTAAGGTAATGCTTCCACTCTATGAACGTAAATTGTCTACCTGCGCCAAAAGTCTTGATATGCTGAAGCCCAAGTGCTTGTACTTCTTGCTTCATAGATCCTCGCAGTACATCGATCAAGAGATTGAAGCTCATAGACTCGCGACCGCGAATGACGGCAGAGATCGCTTTTTGACTGATGATCTTACCATCAAACGTTTTCGGAGGATTTTTACAGTTATCACAATGTCCACATGGTTCTGATCTGAATTCTCCAAAATAGCTCAGTATCATATTAGTCCTACAGGATGCACCTGTGGCTAGCTCCCATATGCGATCAAGCTTAGAGCGCTGCAACTCTTTGAAATCGCTTGCAGCGGGGCTGTCATCTATAAATTTGGTCAATAAACTCATATCTGCCCAACTGTAAAACATGATCGTATGAGCATCATCACCATCACGACCAGCACGGCCTATTTCTTGATAATAGCCTTCAATATTTTTAGGCATATTGAAATGGATAATCCACTTGATATTGGATTTATCGATACCCATCCCAAATGCTATTGTAGCACATATGATTTGAAGGTCATCATTTTGAAAGGCTTGTTGCACTCGATTACGATCAGCAGATGACCTTCCTGCATGATAGAAATCTGATTTATATCCCAGAGATTTCAGCTTATCACTTGTTTTTTCGCAACTCTTTTTGCTTAAGCAATAGATGATACCAGCATTCCCATTTTGATAAGAAATGAATTCTTCTATTTGCTGCTGACGCTGCTGACCAGACCTACATTCCACAAAGATATTAGTCCGTTCGAAGGAGCTTATAAATACCTCTGCAGTTTTTATCCCTAGCTTGTGTTGAATATCGGTACGGGTAGCTTCATCAGCGGTAGCAGTAAGTGCTATCAGTGGAGTCTGAGGATATCGTTTTTTTAATTGACTTAACTGTACATAATCAGGTCTAAAATCATTACCCCAAACGGATACACAATGTGCTTCATCGATGGCAAATAAATCTACTTTCGCAAGATTGAGAATATTGGAGAACTCCTGAGAATTAATTTTTTCTGGCGATACATAGATCACCTTGAGTAGGTTTGCATCTAATTTTTCATAGATCTTATCTAGCGTAGATCGATCCATGGCACTATGATAGGCTATGGCTTCTACTCCATTACCACGAAGCGCCTGTACTTGATCTTCCATCAATGCAATCAATGGAGATACTACAATGGCAGTATTAGGCATCACCAAGGCTGGAATCTGATAACAAAGTGATTTCCCACCACCAGTGGGCATGATCACCATAGCATCATTACCTTTCAGCACCGTTTTGATTATCTGGTCTTGTGGAGATCGGAAAGATTGATATCCAAATACCTCGGTTAATATTTGTTTAGCCTGATCGAGCAACCCTATTCTTATTTATAAAATCTAATCATTTACCTTAAGGACAAGCTTACCTTTCTTATCACCTGAGAATAATCTCATCAAAGTATCTTGAAAGTTTTCTATACCCTCCTCTATATGCTCTCGTGATTTCAGTTTTCCTTCCATCATCCACCCTGCCATCTCTTGAAATGCATGTCTATACTTTTTGGCATAATCTAAGACAATAAAGCCTTGCATTCTTCCTCTATTTACGAGTAAAGACAAGTAGTTTTTGGGGCCTTGTACATTATCACGATTATTGTATTGAGAGATGGCTCCGCATATCGGTATTCTGCCGCCAAAATTTAAAAGGGCCAAAGCGGTATCTAAAATTTCACCTCCAACATTATCGAAATAAACATCTATTCCCTTAGGACAAGCAGCCTTCAGCTCTTTATATAGATTTCCGCCTTTATAATCTACACATGCATCAAATCCCAAGTCATTGACACAATAATTACACTTTTCTTCTCCACCAGCAATACCTACCACTCGACATCCTTTGAGTTTGGCAATTTGACCTACTACCATACCTACTGCGCCTGCAGCTCCAGAGACCACTACGGTTTCCCCTTCTTTGGGCTCCCCTACTTCTAACAGGCCAAAATAAGCCGTCAAACCAGGCATGCCCAAGACTCCAAGGAATTTAGGAAGGGGCAATCCAAAAGTATCTAGTTTCATAGCCCCATTAGATCCATCACTTACGGCATATTGCTGTACTCCCATCCATCCTGTGACTATATCACCGACTTGATAGTCATCATGCTTTGATTCGATTACCTTACCTATCGTACCTGCTCTCATGACCTCACCGATTGCGACTGGCGGAAGATATGATTTTGCATTGCTGATCCAACCTCTCATCGCTGGGTCAAGCGATACGTATTCTATTTTAACTACGAAAGTCCCATCTGTCGCTTTAGGGATTTCACTTTGCGTTATATCCCACGTATCCGTGGTGGGAGATCCAACGGGTCTTTCTTTGAGGAGTACTTGCGTATTCATAGCTTATTCTTATTTAGTAATATTAGTTTGGAGTGCATTCCTTGCTAATGTCAATATACTTGATTTTATCTCGTTGAGGCTTACATTGAATAGAGGCATAGTGCTTCTTCCTGATGCCGCAACAATCTTGACAAACCCAATGATCATACACCAGCCCTGTAAAGTAGAAAACATCGGATCTACGTCTTTATGAACACTGCCATCTTGTATGCCACGAGCAATTTCTTTGGCCGTTAATTTATACGGTAAGTTGTGGATATCTTGGAGTTTCATATAGTAAATACTCTCTTTCACCGCATCCGTAAGCTTGGATTGATCCTCGCCAATGGATGTAGATCTTACCAACGCAAAATACTCTAATAAAGCTTCAGAGTATAGGAAATTGCTCTCACAGAAAGATATGAATGCACTCTCCAGTGCTAAGGTAGAGTCAAGCCCTGATCTATGGCGATACTCATCTACTACTTTGTAAAATATATCATTGAGTTGCTGAAGTGCTCGATGAGTAATGGCCATGTAGAGATTTTCCTTACTTTGAAAATAAGAATACAGGGTCACCTTGGTGATACTTGCCTCTGCAGCAATATCTTCCATTTTGGCATTTTTAAATCCAACTTTAGAAAAGACCCGCTCCGCAGCATCAATAATTAAATTTTCCTTTTCGCTCTTTTTAGAATCTCTCATAAGATATCAGGATATACAACTTCTTGTATTTACTTTTATTAGACTTTTAGCATACTAAAGTACTATAAATAATCGACCACAAATTACCAGAACATCCACTTTATGAAATTACCTATAATTCTATTGATCCAAGGACTCATCGAAGTCGCAGCAGGGATGCTGCTAAGCACCAATTATGATTTATTTTATCTTGTGGGAGAAACCTCTCAAAACACCCTTACCATTACCCGCCTATATGCTATCGCTGCTTTATTAATAGGAGGCATCTCGCTGATCATGTATCGACATTTTGAACATAGTCTAATGACCAAGTTTATTGTACTATTTATGATGTTATTTCATGTATTCATTGGATTCCATCTCGTATCCTCTTATCAAGTTGGTGCCGTACTTCACATAGGCCCTGGCGTATTTCATCTTATACTTGCCGCATGTATAGCATGGGCGTATTATAATGAGAAGGATAGCTTTTCACAGGTTTAAATAAAAAAAGCCTCCTGGCGGAGGCTCTCAAAAAATAAAGGGTGTTGTTATGAATTCTTTTCCCGTGTTCTTTCTACTGCAAATATATACCGGCTTTATTTAGAATAAAAGCAAATAAGATATTCTGTTTAATTTATGCGATTTTTGGATTAAACATGGGATTACTCATCACATCTTATTAATAGCATAGTCTTTTTCTGTTCTCTAATTTTAAAAGAATCCAAGATACTATAGTTGCAAGCTGGAAAATCCGTTCTGACAGTATCGACAATAAGGTAGTCAGTCTTTTTCCAATCATCCGATCTTTTATTCTGTATCATTCTTTTATTACTCATATAGAGCGAGCTCGTATAATCTAGTTTAGAGTTTTCATACAATGTAAATACTCCATCTGGGTAACTCTCCGCAATACGTAGGGCTTCCGATTTAGCAATAACCGCAAAGTCTCTTTTATGACGATCAGTGATGATCGTAAAATTAAATACCACCCTCACCAATAACAAAGAGATCACCAGTAACAAGAGCAAAGTATTCTTCTTCTTAAAATACACCCATAATAAGACTGTAGAGGCCACTAGACAAATGACAGAAGCTATGACAAATCCAGCATCTAGGGCATTCCAAAACTTAATCAGTAACGCGGTAATGATCATGGGTGCCACCAGCACAAGAATCTTAAATAATAGATCCATGACACGTCTAGGGAAACTAGGAGCATGAAAATATGCAAACGTAATCACCGTAAAAAGTAGCGGAATCAACATCAAAATATATCTCGGATATACTTCTGGAGAGACCCAATACACCGAGATATTGAGCATAAAACTAAGCGTACAAAAAGCTATAAAATCATTTGATCTAATCAGTCTGATTACATCTAGTCTCAATAATCCAATGACCATTATCGTCCATGGAAAAAAATGATATAGGTTTTCAAATGGATAAGAAAATATATGCTTGATCATACTCACGATATCATATCTTACAATAGTCCTTCGAGTGGATTGATCTAGTAGCGGTGACAGCGTCTTGGTCGCATCATTATAGCTTCCGTACACCCAATAATATGCCCCTATAACCAGCACAGGTATACATAGACTGATATATAACCATTTATTTTTTAAAACATCTAAACTCCTTGTAAGCACCATAACTGCCATAAGACCAAAACCATAAAACAAAAAACTCGGAAAGCCCTTGAGCATATAACCGATGGCCAATAGCAATGCCGAAGTTAAATAAGCTTGCATATCATATTTTGGATATTTCCATTTGATATAGAACAGCATAATCATGGCATACGATACCAAACTATAGCTCATATCAATATACCCAAGCATACTATCCCAAAACAATATCCTACCACAAGTGAGAAAAGCCAATGCAATAATAATAGCCTTTTTTAGATCTAAGAACCGCTGATTGACTACCAATATAAGGCCTGTATATATAGCTAAAAATATAACTGTAGGAATCCTAAGGCTCCACTCCGATATACCGCCAAAACATTTGAAAAATAAAACTAATATCCAATTGTATAATGGAGGCTTGGAGTAATAAAAGGTATCATTTAAGGTAGGAGTAATATAATTACCAGAAAGCATCATTTCTAGAGCTACCAATCCTCTGATCCCTTCGTCTTCGTAAAATACCCGCAAGCCCAGATTTATAAATAATGCCGGTATAGCTACGATCAAAACAGAAAGAAGGAGCCCCTTCTCTACCGTACTTAGGGTATTTGATAATTTATCCATCATGCGGGAGCATATACTAGTTCTTGTACTTTGGACTGATCCAATATATTTTGAGACACATGACGAATATCCTCTACTTTTATAGATTGGTATATGTCTGATTGCTTATTGATTAAGCTAATGTCACCGAGCGCCTCAAAATAGGCTAGACTTATCGCCTTATTGAGAATATTTACCTCCGAGTATATCAAGCTACTTTCAATTTTATTTTTGACCTTCTCTAGCTCATCCTCCTCTACCCCATGATGTTGAATATCATGTATCACCCCCCATATTACAGATTCGGCTACATCTGCATATTTACTATCCGTGAGCCTAGATTCTATCATGAATATTCCGGGATCAAATGATCCAGATATGTAAGCATCTATCTCAGAGAAATAATTAGTGCCTTTGTATAATCGATTATAAAATCTAGAAGACCTCCCGCTAGCTAAGATATCTGACAAAAGATCACAGCAGTAATAGTCTTTATCTAATCTACCTGGCATTTGGAATGCGAGGTAATGTGCCTCAGCAGGTACATTGCCGAGCTGCTTGATCTTTTGACTTGTAACTTTCTGTGCTTCTTGAGGTAAATCTAATTTTGCAATTTGGCCTGATTCTATATCAGAAAACCATTTTTCTGCAAGTGCAATTCCATCCTGATAGTTGAGATTTCCGCTCAATACTAAAATAGCGTTATTAGGTCTATAGTAGGTCTCAAAAAAAGCCTTTACATCACTAAGTTGAGCCTGCTCTATATGACCGATTTCAAGACCAATCGTGGGCCACCGATATGGGTGCTGTGTATACATCATTTTAGAAATATGATGCCAAGCATCTCCATATGGTTGATTGAGACATGTCTCTTTAAACTCCTCAACCACCACTTTGCGCTGGATTTCTAAAGACTCCTCACTAAAATCGAGCTGCTTCATCCGATCTGACTCCAGCCATAGAGCCGTTTCTATATTTTTGGCAGGGAGTATATTATAAAAATTAGTGAAATCACAGTTGGTAAAAGCATTATTCTCACCTCCTGCTAGTTGTATTGGACCGTCAAAGTCCTTTATATTTTTTGATCCTCCAAACATTAAATGCTCAAAGAGGTGAGCAAATCCCGTCCTATCTCTCTCCTCGTTGCGACTACCTACCTTAT
>JAHDGW010000092.1:11010-11463 GCA_020631635.1 Saprospiraceae bacterium | reverse complement strand
CTCCAAATCAGGGAAGAGTTTAAGGTACTCAAAAACTGTTTTGATCATATTAAATCTCAAGATTGGTGCCAGCCCGAGTTTTCTGAAATATCTATGGGTATGTCGGGGGATTATCATCTTGCACTACAAGAAGGCAGTACCATGATCAGAGTGGGTAGCCTTTTGTTTGGCAGTCGCTAAGTCTTAAAACCTTACTCTTTTACAAATTTCAAAACTTGTATTTGTTCTCCATTACGTATTTCTAGGAAATACAAACCACTTGTTAAAGATGAAACGTCAATTTGAGCATTGCTGAATGATGATACCAGCTTGCCGTGTACATCATATATTGTACAAATTGGATTTTCATTATCTGTACCACTAATTATCAATTGATCTCTTACCGGGTTGCTTTGTAGATTATATCTTGGTTCTATATTCTTTGTTTCAATGGTCGAGGTTTCTTGCTTGGTT
>JAHDGW010000092.1:9594-11000 GCA_020631635.1 Saprospiraceae bacterium | reverse complement strand
TTCATAGATAGAAAGACCACCCCTTAGATTACCGAATACAACGTCAAGCATTCCGTTATTATTGATATCAGCATAGCTAGCTGTGAGTGCTACTCCCTGATTAGGCAGCTCAAAGTCTATATCAAAAGAATCGAATGCACCAGATAACTGATTATCAATATTATTAAACCCGAATACTTTACCTCCTTCTGATCCTACAAGAAGTACGGTGTCATCTTCTAAGGTAGCTATGGATGGGCTTGATGATCGCCGAGAGCTCCCTGATACGAAAGTATTGATTTCACCTAAGACAGGATTATTGACACTGGACTCTAGATCCGGATCAAATAAAGGACTTCCTACGGTGCCTATATTCCTGTAATAGCTGACACTGCCTATGGTGCCATCCGTGGTTACATTTCCATTTTGTTCACCAATGATAAGATCTCCTAGACCATCTTGATCCAAATCATAAATAAGTGGCGAGGCTAAACTGCCGGGTTGAATATCCATAAATTTATAGATGCCATTGTCAAATACCATTGGGTTATTGATACCTGCAATATTTTCGAAATAAAATAAATATCCGCTACCTGTGCCAATGACCAAGTCGATATCGCCATCACCATCTAAATCACCAAAAGTAGGGGCCAGCCTAAAAAGTGTATTATCAGCAATAGCTCTAAATCCTAAAAAGTCATCATCAAATAAACTAAATATTGGATCAGTGCTAGTGCCCGTATTTTTGAAATATAGAAGTCTACGATCATATTCTACGCCATCCTTAAATTCACCACTAGTACCTACCACTAGGTCCAACAAACCATCTTGATCAATATCCACAAAGGCAGGTCTGGTATGACTTCCTAAATCGATCATATCTTCTACAAATAGATCAGTTTGCCTAAATTCAAACGTAGGATTTTCGTCAGAGCCTACGTTTTCATAATACCATGCGCAATTATAATTTTCAAAACTACCTTCATTATTGGGTGCTGCTAGGAAATCTCGCTTACCATCACCATTGACATCAGTATAAAATGCGGCATTAAAAATGTCAATATTCACGGGCACATCATTACTTGGAAATGTAGCGTCCTGTGCTGTAATAAAGGCATGCTCAGCATCACCTCCATTTTCAAGATATACAATATTGGAGCTGGCAAGATCACCTAAAAACATGTCTAAATCTCCGTCTCCATCATTATCAAATGCTGTAACACATGAGCCAGAATGCCTCATCCCTAGCTCTGAATCTTCATCTTGTAGCATGGGTACGGCGCAATCACTATCGGTATCACTCAATAGTACCTCTTGCGTAAATTCTGCTTCTAAAAACTTACCCCAGCATAGATCTTGTAACTCAAAATCAAAGTTTTCTAATCCTAGTCCTCGTTCTACCGCATAGTTTTTATAGTACCAGATGT
>JAHDGW010000092.1:0-9584 GCA_020631635.1 Saprospiraceae bacterium | reverse complement strand
GATCCCCCACCGTCAAAATTTAAAACATCTACATCACCATCGCCATCAACGTCAATAATCTCAGGCTGATCTCCAAAGTTGACTGAGATATTGGTATATGTAGTAAATTGCTGAGCATATAAGATATTATTATCATTATCAAGTTGTACATCTTTCATGTGCAATTGGCCATCAATAATCTCACCCTTTTTGACAAAAATGCCAGGTAGAGGTGTCACCAATGTAAACATATCTTCTATACCATCGCCGTCGTAATCTCTAATAACCATCCACTCTCTTACTGTACCGAAATTATCTTTATACTCTTCAGCATAGATATATTGACCATCTAGGCGTAGCAATGGAATCAGTTGATCGCCATCTCGATCAAAAATCAATATATCTTGTATTCCATCTCGATTGAGGTCGGCGTTATAAATTTGTGGTGTATTCATACCTCCGGTCCAAGGATTTAGTACCTCCTCACCATTAGTAGTCATTGGGATGTCTAAGGGTCTCAGTGATTGTCCCAAAGCATGATATGAGGCGGCAGTTACAAAGAACATTACAATCAAAGATGAGATTCGCATGAAATTAATTTTATGATCCAAAATCTTTTTGCAATTTACGGTAGAACTAGTACAAAAACCACCTCTACTGTGAAGAAGATATCTCAATTCTGTTTTATTCTCATTTTATCTGTCTTTACGACTCATCTCGGACTCATTGCTCAGGAAGAAAGTATATTGGATACAATTGTACAAAACAATCTAGTCCTAGAAACGCCTCAAATACAAATACTGGAAAGTGTCAAAAGTGCAAGCTTTGTGGTACATGAAAGTGCGATTAAATTACATATTGATGCCAATCCCAACTCAGGAGTATTTCCTCTATCGATCAATGGCGAGGATCTAGAAATAGAGTTTCAAAATGGTATATCTAAGAATGAATACCTCCCTGACCAGAAAGGATCATTAAAATTTTTGACCTTTAAAAGCAGAGAAGGAAATGCTCAATCTCTATATCATATATCTAGCAGTAGGAAGGGAAATAATAGGGTAAAAGGAATTCCGCTTTGGTTGTCGTTAGTGCCACCTCTAATTGCAATATTACTGGCACTTGTATTTAAAGAAGTCGTGACCTCATTGATTATTGGTATTTGGTCAGGAGCCTTTATCGCTGGTGGATTGAGGATCGATTCTATCTACTGGTTTTTAGTAAGTTTTCTAGAAACGGTACAGAAGTACGTTGTAAATGCGTTGACGGATTCTGGGCATATTTCGGTGATTGTCTTTTCTTTACTGATCGGTGGTATGGTTGCTATTATTTCCAAAAATGGCGGTATGGCCGGTGTAGTACTGGCATTATCGAAGTATGCGAAGTCACCACGGAGTACTCAATTTATCACATGGTTGCTAGGGGTAGCCATATTTTTTGATGATTATGCCAATACATTGATCGTGGGTAATACCATGCGATCGGTGACCGATAAATTTAAAATATCTCGAGAAAAGCTAGCATACATCGTGGATAGTACGGCTGCACCCGTATCTGCTATATTCTTTATTACGACTTGGATAGGCGCAGAACTGGGGTATATTGATGACGGTTTACAGAAGATTAATTTGCCTTTTGATGTAACTCCCTACTCGGTATTTATCTCAAGTTTAAAATATAGTTTTTACCCCATTTTGACCTTGATCTTTATGCTGATTTTGATATACAAAGCAAGAGATTTTGGACCTATGTTTAAGGCAGAATATCGAGCAAAAAGCACTGGACAGGTTTCTCCTGCTGCTAGTAAAAAAGAGGACGAGCCTGACATGGAAGATTTGACCCCGGTGAAGAATGCTCCACTCAAATGGTACAATGCTGTAATACCTGTATTTACCGTTATTTTAATGACCATATTTGGTCTAGTAGATACCGGTATGCAAAGTTTATATAGTAAATTGACTTCTTTGGATGGTGTGGTTATCGACGCATCGTTGTCAACCATATGGGCCAATATGAATATACTCTTGGGTGACGATGAGATTACATTTTTCTCTAAGCTCGGAAAGCTCATTGGCTCATCTGATTCGTATGTAGCGCTACTATGGGCATCTTTATCAGGAGTGATTATGGCTCTTATATTGACTCTTAGTCAACGTATCATGAGCCTTTTCGATTCTATGCACTGGTTAGTTACAGGATTTAAAACGATGTTGCCTGCGTTGATCATTCTTACCCTAGCATGGTCATTGGCTATCACTACGGATGAGCTGCATACCGCAGAGTTTCTGAGTTCGAGTCTAGAGAATAGTATCAATCCGTTTATACTTCCGGTGATTATTTTTATCATGTCAGCGTTCATTGCCTTTTCTACAGGATCTAGCTGGAGCACGATGGCTATACTCTACCCGATTGCCATTCCGACGGCATTCGCCATATGCCAAGCTAATGGATTGGATATGGATATAACGTATGAAATCATCTTAAATGTAATTGCAACGGTACTAGCTGCATCCGTTCTGGGAGATCATTGTTCTCCGATATCGGACACGACGATATTGAGCTCTCTGGCTTCCGATTGCAATCACTTAGATCATGTCAAAACTCAGATGCCATATGCTCTGACTGTAGGTGTATTTAGTATACTTGCAGTAGGTCTGTCGACATTCTTGGGTGGTGGATGGATGATATCAGGAATACTCATCTTATGCGCAGTTGCGGGACTCTACTTTATTGTTCAATTTGTTGGTAAAGAGGTTAAAGTCTAGTAATTATTAAAAAGCTATATGTGATTGAATTTCTATCGTTATGTGATAACAGTAGAAATTAGTTGGCCTTATTCTTATCTCTTTCTGCCGGCTAGCCAATAATCTACACTGTATTTGCCAGCACCTATCAATCCTATGACCATATACATGCCCATATAGATAATAGCCAGCTCTTTCTTGCCCCAAGGGTCACTACCATGCACAATAAAGGCTGCTACTAGCATTGTAATAATTAAAGGAATGGTCGACCATTTGGTCTTGAACCCAATAAGAATAAATAGAGCGCATACAAATTCAGCTAGTACTGTCAACACCAATGAAAATTCAGGTCCTACACCAATAGGATCGGCAAACCCCATATCTCCATTTAAGAGTTTCATGAGTTTAGGTACTCCATGAGTCATCATGTAACCGCCGGCTATAATTCTGAGTATTAATTTTCCTAAGTCAAGATTTTGAAGCATAATGAGTTGGTTTTATGCTCTGAAAATACACAATTCTATCAAAATACTAAAAAGACCATCTCGATCCGATGACAATATTCCTTCCTAGATCGTCAGCAAAATATCTCAACCGACTCAGATAGTCACGATATGATACATTAAACATATTATCCATGCGGATATATGATCTAAACCTCTGACTACCTAGCTGTATATTAGAAGTCACTGATAAGCCTATTAAGCTATATGCATCTGGAGTTGGTGCAAAATCCTGGCTCTCTAGCACTCTTGTTTGACGAGCATTGTATTCATGATTGAGTTCTATTTTCAGGTTTTCAAGTCTTGCTTTAGGGAGCTTTATGACCTTGGGTACCTCATATTGAATACTGCTCCATAGATTATGTGAAGGTATATCGATAAGAGCCAAGTCTCTTTCTAAATCGTCAGCAATTACATTGCTGTACTTCATCTCGATATGGAGTTGTTCTGATAGTTTGATATTCGTTTCTAGATCAAGCCCAAATAGTCTAGTATCTGTCTGTACATAACGAAATACTGGGAAAGACCCTCTAATGGTTAATCGTAGCTCTCCAGTGGGATTTAAGAATATATAGTCATCAATGTATTGTAGATAGGATAATGCCTGAAATTGAAAGTTTTGTCCATTATCATAGGAATATGATAAGCTAGCCTTCAGTGATCGTTCGATTCCAAGATCAATATTTCCTTCTTCGATACCACTGACACCTTGATGAAGCCCTTGGCTATATAATTCATTGATACCGGGATTTCGGCTTGCCCATCCAAGGTTGAGTAAAAGGGATTGCCGTTTTGTGATAAGATATTTAATGCCAGCTATACTGCTGACATTAGCAAATTTATTCTGGTATCGTACCAATTCTGTAGGTCCTGAAAGTGGGAAGGTGGCAACACTTTGATATCGATAGTCAAATCTTGCGCCTAGAGAATACTCTAATAGTTCGTTACTTTTTGCTAGATTGAAAAATAGGCCTTGCTCATGTGACACGTAATTAGGTATCAACGGAAGGTTGCCCGTACCTGCGATATTATTGTTATCAATAAAGTTGTACTGGTATCCTGCTTTTAATGCCAAACCGTTTGAAAAATTGGTGTGATACTTCAGCTCTGTAAAACTTGTAAATTGCAAAAGGTGAAGTGCTGGCGTAGTACTGCGCCCTCCTCTTCTTACATCAAACTCTCTCCTATTATTTGCCTGAAATGCCGCTTTAAAGGTTAACCAAGTATCATCATCGACATATTTTCTGATTTGTAATTTTGTGAGATGATGAGATACCAATTGCCGAGGTGCATCGATCGCATAACTAAAGTTACCTTCCGTATAAAATGGTTCTTCTGCCTCCAGGGCAAAACCAAGATCTGTAAGATTACCAATCAAAGCACCACGTAATATCCCAATCTCGGTATTGAATGTACTCGCATAAATATCGATAAACCATTGGTCTCCGTAAGATTTCTCAAGTTGCAAAGCGGCATTCAATTCTTGAACCCCTGTGTTGTTTAGGAAATAATCGGCAGTTTTGCTATCTCCTGATTTCTTCGCGGTTAGATTAAATCTCCAGGCTATATGATTTTGTTTATGTTGTTGAATGCTAGAATTGATGGTATGCCCCCTTCCATTAGTCGCAAAAGAATAATTTAGTTGACCATGAATATGGGGTTCTAGCTTGATAGATGATGGCTCTACTAATAGTACAGCACCCAGATTGGAACCTGGATATTCTAAGCTTCCTGTACCTTTTAGTACCGATATTTTTTGAGCCACTAAAGGATCGATTTCTGGTGCATGATCGGCTCCCCATTGTTGCCCGCTCTGCGCTATACCGTTATTCAATATAGTCAATCGATTGCCTGTGAGCCCATGTACGAGTGGTTTAGACAACCCTGCTCCTTTTTTGATTACTCTGACACCAGTTATATTCTGTAGTTGATCACCGAGGCTTTTATCTTGCGCATCCTTGATGCCTTGACTAGTGATTTCTGAGGATTCTTCTAAGATAGAGGCCTCATATTTTCCTACGACATCCAATTCCTCTATAAGATGATGAGTGTGATCTAGATAAATAATTATCGTTGTATCCCGCTCTATGTCAATATGAATATATTCCTCCTCACATCCTATATGGGTGATAGAGATATGAATATGTCCTGCACATTGATCTTCGAATAAAAAAAATCCGGTGCTATCCGTAGATACTCCTGCACCGGATTCTTCTATGAAAACGTTAGCATAGGATAGCGCATCACCTGTGCTCTCATCCAATATTTTTCCCGCGATATTTATACTGCATTCCTCTTGTGCGATGAGTGAAATCGTACAAAGCGCTAAAAGAAATAATATGTTGAATCTAGTTTTATTCAATGACGATTGGGAATGTTACTTCTACATCAGTCTCTCCACCTGCATTGGTTATATCACCGTCAGATACTCCTGAAGCAGATTTTTCTGGTTCGTGTATTAAAGTAATTGTCAAAGTGCCTGTACCTGTATCTCCAGTTGTGACTGTTGTTGATAGACCTAATGGATTACCACTGCCGTCCTGATCGCTATACGACCATGTTGTATTAACCCCACTAAAGGCCAAGAATACTTGATGCTCATCGTCTTCCTCCGCAATCTCTTCAGTGATTTCTTCTACATCATCAGTGCTCTCATCAAGAAATCGTAGCTCGACTGAATAACTTGAGTTAGCAGATAGAGTGCCTCCAACGATCGTAGCTTCCATACCACCATCACCATCTTTATCTTCAAATCTCATCGTAGGGTTATTAGTATTATCACCAGAGAAAGTCGCTATTACTGTAGTGATTAATTCTTCTGGGTTTTCTGCTTCTGGATCATCGTCACAGGAGGTGAATGTCAATGCACAGGCTATCAATGATAAATAAATGAAATTTTTCATATTAAGGTTTATTTGGTTAATTGCAAAAACGCAACACTGTTGCAAATATATAACTTAACGTCATGAAATAGCATTCTGTTATGTATTAAATACCAAATAATTAAAATTTCTGCCTTCGAGTTATTACTAGGCCGTAAGAATAAAAAAATGAGATACTGCTATATAGCAATATCTCATCTTAGAAAAGTTGACGTAATATAGGTGCTGCGATTTATTTTGGCAATACCACGGCATCGATCACATGCACAACTCCATTAGAGGCATTTAGATCCGTTGTAGTTACAAATGATTTACCGCCATTTTCATCTTTAAGTACAACACTTCCATTCATGAGCATTGCTGTAAGTGTATTGCCTGCCACTGTTTTCATCGTAAAACTTCCACCCGCAGCATTGATGCTAGCTAAAATGGTACTCGCGTCGAGCTTAGCTGGTACGACGTGGTAGGTCAATATCTGCGTCAATTGTTGTCTATTCTCTGGCTTTAACAAAGTAGATACAGTCCCTTCAGGCAATTTATTGAATGCCGTATTGGTTGGTGCAAATACGGTGAATGGACCTCCGCTTTTTAAGGTATTGACCAGGTCAGCAGCTTTGACAGCGGCCACTAAAGTGGTATGCACATCACTTGCAATAGCAATGTCTACGACATCTTGGCTATGATGATTGGTCTTGTAGGCTTTGCCGTGATGTGATCTGTTGCTATTGCATTGCGCATTCAATAGTTGAGCACTGAATAGAAAAAGAGAAACGAATGTTAGAAATAATACTTTTTTCATTTGTAAAAATTTGATTAGGTTGATCCAGGCTAAATTTTACCTCAAGCATGGATTTTAATTAATGTCACTTTCATATACCGAGTATTTCATAGTTTGGATTTTTTCATATAAAAAAACTTTATTCTTTCCACTCTGTTAGACCCATATCTTGAGTAATGAAACCAGCATATTATCCTCTAACTCATCTTTCGATATAGAAAAGCTCTATGATGACTATAGTCATGCATTATACGGTGTGATCTCAAGAATAATACAGGATGAACAGCTCGCCGCTGAAGTGCTACAAGATACCTTTGTGAAAATCTGGAAATATCAAGATCGCTATCACAGTAAAAAAAGTACCTTATTCACTTGGATGATGCATATTGCAAAGAATACCGCGATCAATGCTTATCATTCAAAAGCTAACCGTCAAAAACACAATACAAGTGATATATCGGAAGCTACGATTTGCGCAGGTCTGAGAGTAGCGAGTATCAATACGGATGCACTCGATATCAAAAGTAGTTTGTCAAAAATAGATGATAAATATAGAGAGATCATAGAGTTAATTTACCTGAGAGGATATACACATAAAGATGCTGCACAATTTTTGAAATTGCCAATCGGTACTGTGAAGTCTCGAATTAAGATCGGAATACGTGAATTAAGATCGATTTACATATCTAAGCCTGTAGCTACTGGAACTATTATTTCATTCATGTTCTTCTTAAACTTCTTATAGATATGATGAGCAAGGAAGATATATTGGAGTCTGGATTAATCGAGCAGTACGTGTTGGGGTTGATGAGCACGGAAGAAATTGCTCAGCTAGAACCATATTTCGAACAATATCCAGAATTGGTAGAATATCGACTGGCTATAGAACAAACAATGGAAAAAATAGCCTTTGATAATGCCATCGACCCTCCTCCAAGCGTTAAATCGAAGATCATGGATGAGATTAATTCTCTTTCCGGAATTTCAGCGGATACAAAAGTTAGGTCGTCTAAGCCCAATTCTAAATGGCTGATTTCTATTCTTTCTATAGGTGCTCTTGCAGCGATTACTTTTGGTTATTTGTATTTTGATTTACTTTCAAACTATCATAACCTAAATTCAGATTATACTACACTTAAAGCCAGTTGCGAGGAATCCAATAAGGTCATCCAACGGCAAGCGGCCAGTATGGCTTTTATCAATGATCCTAATACTCAGGCAGTAATTTTATCTGGTACAGCACTATCACCAAATAGTAGCATGCTCGTCCATTGGAATAAAGAAGAGCGGCAAGCATCATTAAATTTTATCAATCTGCCCCCTGCTCCTGAAGGAAAAACATATCAATTGTGGGCAGATGTTGAAGGCGAGATGGTAGATATGGGCGTTTTGGAAATCAAGGATAATGAGTTGCCTAAAATACCATATATGGCTAACGCCACATCCCTTAATGTAACTCTAGAACAAGCGGGCGGCGCGGATCATCCTGATGTTTCTCAATTGTACATCAATGGGAGTATCATTTGATATGTAGAGGGATTATCAAAACTACGACCAACTGATTACCTCAATTGTTAACAATTAATACTTTTCTTTAAACTAAACCATACCTTTGTGGTGTTTTTAGAGTATTAACATCAACATAAAAATATTTGCGACATGCAAAATGTACAAACAAGACCAAAGTATAAAGTCAAAGATATCGATCTGGCAGAATACGGAAGGAAAGAAATCATGTTGGCTGAGGCGGAAATGCCGGGTCTTATGGCATTAAGAGAAGAATACGGTGAAAGTAAACCACTTAAGGGCGCTAGAATTGCTGGATGTCTTCATATGACTATACAAACCGCCGTATTGATCGAGACACTTGTAGAACTAGGTGCTGAAGTAACGTGGTCTTCTTGTAATATTTTTTCAACTCAGGATCATGCAGCTGCAGCTATTGCTGCAACTGGTGTACCTGTATACGCTTGGAAAGGACTAAGTGAAGAAGAATTTTGGTGGTGTATCGAGCAGACTTTATTTGCATTTGAAGATGAAAAACCTCTAAATCTTATCCTAGATGATGGTGGTGATTTAACTAATATCGTCTTAGATAAGTACCCAGAATTAGCAAAAGGGATCAAAGGCCTCAGTGAAGAAACAACGACTGGAGTACATAGACTCTACGAACGTGAACGTAATGGAACATTACTCTTACCCGCGATCAATGTAAATGACTCTGTAACAAAGTCAAAATTCGATAATAAATACGGTTGTAAAGAATCATGTGTAGATGCCATAAGAAGAGCAACCGATGTCATGATGGCTGGGAAAGTTGCTGTAGTTGCAGGATATGGCGATGTTGGTAAGGGAAGTGCTGCATCTCTACAAGGTGCAGGATGTAGAGTGATAGTGACAGAAGTAGACCCTATCTGCGCTTTACAGGCCGCCATGGATGGTTTTGAAGTGACTAAAATGTCTAAGGCTATTCCTCGTGCAGACATTATCGTTACAGCGACTGGTAACAAGGATATCATTGCAAGTGAGCACTTTGAGCTGATGAACGATAAAACTATCGTTTGTAATATTGGGCATTTCGATAATGAAATTGATATGGCTTGGCTCAATAAGACACATGGGGATAGTAAAATCACTGTAAAACCTCAGGTAGATCTTTATAATATCAATGGTAAAGATATCATCGTACTTGCTGAAGGAC
>JAHDGW010000091.1 GCA_020631635.1 Saprospiraceae bacterium | reverse complement strand
CAAGTGTGACGGTATATGATGTAACTGGAAAAGTAGTGAAAGTAATCACTGACACATATGCTAAAGGTTACAACAGCATCAACATTAGTAAAGATGAATTGAATGTAACAGGAGTATTGATTTACGAATTTAAATCTGGAGCATACCAAGCGACTAATAAAATGATATTGATTGATTAATGGTTAAAATGTGTCTTGATATTATCAAGATTTACGTCCAAAAAAAGACCCCGATCCATTGAGTAAGGAAAGGGGCCTTTTTATAAAAAAGTGTTTCTGTAAATCAAATTCCAGGATAATTAAAAATCAAAAAACTGAGTAATGCGCCGAGCATAAGTACAGCCAACCAGAAGCGGCTGTCCTTAAGCAAGTCTTCGTCCTGCTTGTACATAATGAGTTTGGTTTAGCAATGTTGATTTTAGTCATATCCACTTCGTTAAGTAGTTTTAAAAAAGTTATTTGAGTTTGTCGTTGCCGACATTTACCTATATGCCAAAAACGATACCATCAGATTTTTTTATCATGTGATATTTAAAGGAAGAAATAGACCGTTTTCAGGGGTTACTTCATTCATGTAGATGATTTTTAGAGCATATATCATTTACGTTCTAAGTTCTTATACATTAGACTTTTTTCAATTCAAATTTTGTGACTATGTGTTCTTTTAGAAAAAATACCCAAAAGCTTTAGAAAGTAATTTTTGAATAAAAAAATGCACCATACGACTCCTAGTTATGATAGGGTAGATATGCTTAAATTCTTTATGTAAAAGATAAATATTTACTCGATCAAGCTCTGATTGATCTTTTTTATAAGGGATGGTCCTTCATAGACAAGTCCAGAATAGATCTGTATGAGCGATGCACCTGCATCGAGTTTCGCTTTTGCACTTGCAGGTGAATTGATTCCACCTACTCCGATGATAAATAATGATCCATTTGTTTTTTCTGAGAGATATCGGATAACGGCAGTCGAGCGATCTTGTACAGGTTTACCACTAAGGCCGCCATTACCTATTTCTTCTATCCTATTTTGACTTGTAACTAGAGGAGATCTGGCAATCGTAGTATTAGTTGCTATCACACCATCTATATCAGTGGCTTCTACTATTTCGATGATATCATCTAACTGGCCATCTGTCAGGTCGGGGGCGATCTTGAGTAAGATGGGTTTAGGATTAGTTTTAGATTGGTTGATATCTTGTACGGTACGGAGTATTTCTTTGAGAGGACCTTTGTCCTGTAGAGCTCTTAAGTTTGGCGTATTTGGACTACTTACATTGACTACAAAATAATCTACATAAAGATATAGCGCTTCAAAACATATTGCATAATCATCCTTAGCGTTTTCATTTGGAGTAACTTTGTTTTTACCTATATTTCCACCGATAATAAAGTCAAGATCTTTTGCTTTTTGTAATCGAGTCACAAGTGCTTCTACGCCATCATTATTGAAGCCCATACGATTGATCAGTGCTTCATCTTTGGGTAGTCTAAATAACCTCGGTTGAGGGTTTCCATTTTGACCTTTGGGAGTCACGGTACCGATTTCTATGAAACCAAATCCTAATAATGACATCGCTTTATAATACTTACCATCTTTATCAAAACCTGCCGCTAGTCCCACAGGATTTTTAAATGATAATCCCAAAAAATCTCTTTTGAGTGAAGGATGATTTACATCAAAGTATGATTTGATAAGACTACGTAGTATAGGGATTTTACCGAGTGTAAGAAATGACTTAGTAACTATACTATGCGCTTTTTCTGCAGATAATCTGAAAGCAAGAGGCTTGATGAGGGCTTTATACACGATCTCGATGAGTTGGTGAGTTATTCTACCCGAAAGTACTTACTAGCCGCCGATTCATTAGTGGATTTCTTGAGTTAATTGCTCTAGGTCTCTGACTAATAGTCTCTTTCTATTGAATGTAATTAGATTTTTTGTTCTAAGTTCGTTGAGTACCGTAGTGACCGTTTGTCTTGATGTCGCTGTAAGATTTGCTATTTCCTGATGAGTAATAAAATTATGGACTACCCACTCATATCCTACTCGTTGTCCTTTATTTTCTACCAGATCTTTAAGGTATTCTACGATTCTACTTCTGCTATCTTTGAATACCAAAGACTCTAATCTAGATTCCATTTTGAGTACTCTGCTACCCATGATGCGCATGAGGAATAGGCTTAACCCATTATGATCCTTGAGTAATGACTTCATCTCATCAACACTTACGATGCATACCGTGGCATCATCCATCACATAAGCGAAGTCTCTCCGTTGATCTTCACCTACTAGAGCCAATTCACCAAATACCTCACCTTGGCCCAGGATAGCTTTTGTGATTTCTTTAGAGCTTTCACCGATGGTACCAACCTTTACTCTGCCAGAGTTTAAAAAATAAATCTTATCAGAACTCTGTTCTGGCATGTAGATATATTCACCTTTCTTAAAAACTTTGTGATTGCCAGAATGTGCATCCACCTTTTTGGGACAGAATATACCTGTGACATCTATATTTTCTAAATACCAGAGCGCTTGGTCTTTCATAGTCGAAACTTGTTTGATACTTCCTATAAGCCTATTTACGTTATAAGGTTGCCTTATAGATGTATCATGAATTTTAAAATTATCTTAAAATTCCCCAGATGCTTCAAAGATATTGAATTCTACTCGAAAATCTACTCGTTATCAGACTTCAAGTTTAGCGCATTTTTGAGCTTAATGAGGTTGGCATTTTCGGTAGCCATCATCTCATACTTGTCCTTATTAGTTAAGATCTTTTTTGGTGTAAATTTTTCTTGGTCAGGAAACTTATCTGCGTCTATGATTACACGTACATCTTTTCCTTCAAAGTCAAATGAATCACGAAAAAGCTGCAACAGAGGCGCCTCTTGTTGGACCATATCTTTGACTAGGGTATTAGGTACATAGATATACAGGCCAGTTGGTTTTAGCTCTAGGTCAGTATTTTTAAGCGCAGTTTTGGTAGCATTGGATTCCTCTTTTTCGATATAGTCGTTTAGCAAAGATTGGATTCCTGCTAGTGATGCCTCGCTTTTAGATTCTTTTTTGAGCTCTTCTTCCTTACGTATCGCTTGACTTATACTACCGATGTTGAAAGAGGGAGTTATTAGAAAAGATTTTTCTTTTTTATCCTTGGTTTTGGATGAGGGACTGTGCTGTGCCACAGACTCATCTGGTAAAGGGCTATCAGGCTTTGGCATTGTGCTTACTGGAGTCTCCTCTTGCACTTCATCTGCGCTCCGTATAGTTTGAGGCGCAACTTCTTCTTTTTTAACAGGATTGGATGGTGGGTTAGGGCTTGCTTTTTTGTTATTAGCGCTTAGGTCAAGAGTTTTTTTTTCCTGGGTAGAGCTGGGCAAAAAGGCATGAGATAGATAGCACAGTTTAGTCAGGGCAATCTCAGTATGTAATCTTTTATTTTTGGATCTAAGGAGATTGATATCTGCTTGATTCAAGATGTTCAAACTGTTAACGATCAGATTTTGAGAACATAACACTGATTGATCTAGATACCTCTTTTGCAGTTGATCACTTACTTGCAGTAATTGTAGTGTTTTGGGATTTTTAGCCATGAGAAGTTCCCTCATGTGTTCTGCTAGTCCCAATACGACCTGCTCGGGATCAAACCCCTGCCTGATGATCTGAGAAAATAATACAAGAATAGATGGCAGATCTTCTTGTAAAATGGAATTTACAATTTTGAAAAAATAATCGTAATCAAGGATGTTGAGATTTTCAACTACATCCTTATACGTAATATCTTCTGCTGTACTACTTGCTATTTTATCATAGATAGATAGTGCATCTCGCATGGCACCATCGGCTTTTTGAGCAATGACATGAAGGGCCTCGGTATCTGCCTTAGTTCCTTCCGCTTGTGCTATATGCTGCAATTGACCTACGATGTGATCAACCTCTATACGCTTGAAATCAAAGATCTGACAACGACTCAAAATCGTAGGGATGATCTTATGCTTCTCTGTAGTAGCTAGTATGAAAATGGCATAAGGAGGCGGCTCTTCTAGCGTCTTCAAAAATGCATTAAATGCTTGCTGAGATAACATATGGACCTCATCTATGATAAAGATCTTATACTTACCTTGCTGGGGTTGAAATCTAACCTGCTCTATCAGCGTACGGATATGCTCTACGCTATTATTTGATGCGGCATCGAGTTCGAGTATATTGAATGATGCATTGTCATTGAAGGCTTGACAAGAGCTACATTCATTACATGGATCAGCGCCATTTTGCAGATTTTGGCAATTGAGTACTTTGGCTAATATACGAGCGCAGGTAGTCTTGCCGACACCTCTTGGTCCACAAAATAGAAATGCATGAGCTAATTGGTTTTTAGCCAAAGCATTTTTGAGGGTAGCTGCGACATGCTGCTGACCTATGACCTCATCAAACTTTTGAGGGCGATATTTTCGTGCTGAAACTATAAATTGACTCATCGCGTTCCCAAAGGTAGTAATATGGTTTAAAAAGTAATTTTTTCAAGCTATTTATACGAGATCTAAGAATAAATATTTTGCTATTTTGCTAGTATTAAATTAGCATTCTGAGTTAAGGTTTATCTTTAAGAAATAAAGCTTTGATATGACAATTCGAAGAGAAAAAGGAAATATCGTAATAACTATACCGGATACTTTTAGCGATGATTCAGTTCAACGACTGTTAGACTATTTGAAATATCAGGAATTATCACAAAAAAGTACAGCGCTACAAGATGATGTGGAGAAGCTTTCTAAGCAAGTGAATTCGTCCTGGTGGATGCAAAATAAAGCTAGGTTTTTAGTTAAATGACCATCATTGTTGATACCAATATTATATTTAGTGCAATACTCAATGTAGATGGAAATATTGGTGATATATTACTCAACTCTGCTAATGTTTTCCAATTTATAGCACCTCAATACTTAGATCTAGAGTTGAAGAAGCATAATTCCAAGCTGTCGACTATTTCTGGTATCGATATTGAACATTTAAGCACTATTAGGGACATAGTTTTGAGAGATATCGATTTCGTTTCGGAGGAGAATATACCACATCCATGTTGGATTGAGGCAGAATCACTAGTTGGAGATATAGATATCAATGATATTGCTTTCGTAGCGCTTGCTCTTTTTGTGCAGGATTCTAAAATTTGGACTGGAGATAAGAAACTTAAAAAAGGACTAGATCAAAAAGGTTTTAAGATGTGTTTCTCAACACTAGAAATGCTACAATTAAGAGATAAAACTTTAAAGAAATAAACATGAAAATCACAATCGCCCAACTCAACTATCATATTGGAAATTTTGAAGGCAATCTTCAAAAGATGCTTCATGCTATTTCAGAGCATCATACAACTACAGATATTATTTGTTTTTCTGAGTTGGCTACTTGTGGATATCCACCAAGAGATTTTCTAGAATTTAATGATTTTATTTCGCAGTCTGATGATGTCATCGCTAAGTTATGCGAGGCAAGTGCTGCATACGACCTGGCAATTGTAGTAGGCGCTCCAAGTACTAATCCTGTGATAGAAGGAAAAGATTTATATAACTCGGCCTACTTCATTGCAGATGGCGAAGTACAATACGTGCAACACAAAACCTTGTTACCTACATACGATATTTTTGATGAATACCGATATTTTGAGCCCGCTACCGAGTGGGGCATAGTCGAGTATAAGGGTCACAAAATTGCCCTTACCGTTTGCGAAGACATATGGAATATTGCCAATGAAAACCCATTGTATGTGACCTGTCCATTAGATGAGATGATGCAATACGATCCTGATTTTATTATCAATGTATCGGCATCTCCATTTAGTTACAAGCATCCACAAATGCGTAAGGATATTGTACGAGCCAATGTAGAACGCTATAAGATTCCGCTTTTTTACATCAATCATATCGGAGCACAGACCGAGATCATATTTGACGGCGGTAGCTTGGTGGGTGCTCCTCAGGTTGGCATCGCTGATGAGTTAGCTTATTTTGAAGAATGCATCCGTACGTATGAGCTTTCTGATATAAAAGCAACTACAAAAGCAAACGAAAATAGTGCTAGTAAAATGGATCTTATCCATGATGGTCTTGTACTAGGACTTAAAGATTACTTTGGAAAACTGGGTTTTAAAAAAGCGATTATTGGGCTGTCTGGTGGTATTGACTCCGCCGTGACGACCGTACTAGCAGTCAGAGCTTTAGGTGCAGAACATGTGAGAGTAGTATTGATGCCATCTCAGTTTTCGAGTGATCACTCTGTAAGTGATGCAGAGCAACTGGCTCAAAATCTAGGTATTCAATATGATATCATACCCATCAAAGGGATGTACGATGCTTATATGAAAGAGCTAGAACCACTATTTGAAGGTCGACCATTCAACGTGACCGAAGAAAATCTACAGGCACGGAGTAGGGGAGTATTGCTCATGGCCATGTCCAACAAGTTTGGAAATATCGTCCTCAATACTTCCAATAAATCAGAAGCTGCCGTAGGATATGGTACATTATATGGAGACATGTGCGGTGGACTATCCGTCATCGGAGACCTCTACAAAATGGAAGTCTATGCCTTGGCAGAATACATGAATAAAGACTACGAAGTGATCCCAGTAAATACGATCACCAAACCACCATCAGCAGAGTTGAGACCTAATCAAAAAGACAGCGACTCCTTGCCTGACTATGAGATTTTGGATGAGATCTTACTCCACTATATCGAAGGCAGGAAAGGACCCAAAGAGATCATTGACATGGGCTATGATGAAGCATTAGTCAAGCGAATATTAAGACTTGTCAATATCAATGAATTCAAAAGATATCAGACAGCTCCAACACTGAGAGTGTCTCCAAAGGCCTTTGGAATGGGACGCAGGATGCCTATAGTGGCTAAGTATTTGAGTTGATAGTTCTTTTCATGTCGACCGCAGTGGAGACATCTTTTAAATAATCTGAAAGCGAAAAGATTGGCGTTGTAGTTTTTATCATATTTACAGCCTTGAATTAAAAGATATCTCGGCAAGTTCGATATGAAAATATTGTTTAAGATTTCCGCTTTCATCACCGTTATAGTTAAGATCTACTTTCTCTGATTAATTGTTTGTGTATCGTATTAAATTCATCATGTTGAATTAAATATGTAACTTAGTTAGATGTACCAGTTTGCTACCTTGTTGTTGATAATTACTTTATGTATGTTATGGGTAAGCATATCACTAGCGGTTCTTTTCAATTCACAACAAAAGGATAATTTAAATTGGTTTTATCTATTCTTTGGCAGCGCTATTTTTATTGGTTTAATAACTTTTGCTTTACCTCAGATAAGGCTTATAGAGACTTCACAACATATGTTAGAACAAAAGTTTGATTTTATGTTAGACTTCAATCGTAAGATGAGAACCCTAGTTATTCCAATTTTCTATTTACTTATTGCTAGTATATGGGCTGTGTTTTCTAAAGTTGAACTTGATAAAATAAGTAATAGAATAAACTTACTTCATTACTTAGCCAGCGGTTTATCTTCTATTATTCTAGTGGTATTGATCATAAATCCATTCAAT
Organism: Saprospiraceae bacterium; assembly: GCA_020631635.1. GTDB lineage: Bacteria > Bacteroidota > Bacteroidia > Chitinophagales > Saprospiraceae > JAHDGW01. The sequence goes on along the minus strand of JAHDGW010000091.1, from coordinate 3,939 downwards.
GATTCTGTCCCCAAAAGATATTATTCTTTTGGAGATATTTCTTCTTGGTATAATCACGTCAATATCAATCAGGTAGTAACAGGTTGTCTAATAGTATTTGGAGTTGCCCAGTTAATTTTAGCCCTATTTATAGTTTCACGATTTGTAAAATGGATTAGGCAGAGATGACCCATGGCAATAAGGTATATGTATGGATATTCTAACTAAAGAGTCATCTAACCTTCATATTTAATAGTTGATTTAGATCTCCTAATCTATTTTCCTGTTTTATTTGTCTGACCGAAAATTTATAAGATTTTGCTGCAGTTTTGAAGTACAATAGCAATTCTTTTTTGAGAGACATATACAACATATAAATTCCTATGATTAAGAATATAGTAGGAGCTATTATGGCTTCTATGTACAGAGGATTACTATCATAAAGAAAAGACAGTATTATCCCTTCTCCGAAGTAGTAGGCACCGATAATAAATGCAATACCAAGTATTAAAATTACGAGCCAGTTTTTAGCAACCTTTCCTCGTTTGATTTCGTACATTTTGATTTGATCATAAGAAATGAACTTATATTCAAATTTATTTCGCAACAGGTGAATACCTTCATTGCTAAGCCTAAAGTAATTCGTGGCAATCGACTTATCAGTATTCTCCATCATTTAAATATATGTCAAATTGTTGTTAAAGCGAACCTACTGGTAGTTGAAGCAAATAATTAACTGGATGCTTTTCATGTCGGCCGTAGTGTAGACATCTTTTAAATAATCTGAAAGCGAAAAGATTCGCCTGGTAGTTCTAATCATATTTACATACTTGAATTAAAAGATATCTCGGCAAGCTCGATATGAAAAGGCTAAAACAGCTTTTACTGTAAGAATTGATCGCTCATTCTTTTCATATCGACGGATTTGGAGATATCTTTTTAGATAAGCTGAAAACATGAAGTTTCTTGAGGTTGATCTAATAATATTGTATTTCTTAATTAAAAAGATATCTCGATCCACCATTAGCGAGAAATGTATGAAAATAGAAAGAACTATTTTCCCGTAACCCCGTAACCCCGTAACCCCGTAACCCCGTAACCCAAAAAAGTTACCAATCCTTCTTAGGCTTAGGTGCATTAGCATCTTGTCTGATGATACGATCTCGGAGCTTTTTCTCTTCTTTTTCTGCTATCTGTAGTAGTCGTAGGGCTTCTTCTTTAGAGACCTCTTGTTGCATTAGACTGTCTAGTTGGGCTTGAGACAGGGAGTCTTGAGGACTTTGACTTTGACTACTATCTTGCTCTGCTTCTTGCTGCTGTTGTTCTTCTGATTGTTGTTGTTCTTGCTGCTCATCAGAGTCTTGTTGCTCCTGCTGCTGTTGCTCTTGTTGTTCTTGATTTTCTTCGTCTGATTCTCGATTATCAGAGTCTTGAGGTTGTTGCTGCTCTTGTTGTTGAGCTTGCATTTGTTTGAGCTGTGTCATCGCTTGCACGAGGTTGCTCCGAGTATCTTCATCTTGATTATTGTATCTCAGGGCGTTTTTATAGGCCTCTATTGATCCTTCTAGATCCTGATTGTTATATAGCGCATTACCTTGATTATGGTATGCTTTTGCTCGATCTTCATCTTTTTCTAAATGATTGATGGCACTGGCATAAGCTTCTGCAGCTTCTTCATATCGCTCTTGTTGGTACAATGAATTTCCGAGATTGAAGTGCCCTTGAGTACTCGTTTCTTCCTCTAATGATTTCAGGTAGAGCTCTTCTGATGAGCTATAATTACCTTCATCATATGCTTTATCTCCAGATCGTAGATAGCTATGTGCTGATTGACTCGATAGTTGATAGCAGTTAATTACTACTAAAATCATGATGACGCTTGATATGTATAGCCGTGTATTCATATGCTTATCCTATCCATTTTTTCAATCCACTTCCTGATACTCGATCAGCTAAGAGGTATTCTAGTAGTAAGAGTAAAATGGCAAATCCCAGGAAATACTGAAAGTAGCTTCTCTTTTCGCTAAAAAGCTGCGATTCAGATTCTCGCTTTTCCATCTTATCGATGGAGTCCATGATGTTAGAGATTACTTCATCGTCATCTTTGATGAGGTATGATTTTCCACCACCTGCAGAGGCCAGATCTTTGATCAATAATGGATTGAGTTTACTCTTTACAGGAGCGCCGTACTCATCTTTTTTATAGCCTTGTTTTCTGTTTTCTACGATGGGTATAAATCCTCCCTCAGATGATCCTACTCCTATAGAATGCACGATAACCCCTTTTTCATTAGCTAGCTTGGCTGTTTCTATTGCTTGAGGGTCGTGATCTTCCCCATCGGTGATCAAGATGAGTGCTCTCTTGAGCTGTTCTTCTTCGGAGTAGGCATCTAGTGCAAAATTGATAGCCTCAGATATGTTGGTTCCTTGTATAGCGGCTTGTTGTGGATTGGCAGATCTTACAAATAGCTCTACGCTGGCTATATCATGCGTGATAGGTACTTGGAGATAAGCCTGACCAGCAAATAAAATCAAACCTACTTTATCCCCTTTGAGCTCTTGTATGAGTTTTTGGCAAAATCGTTTGGCTCTTTCTAGGCGACTCGGAGATATATCTTCGGCAAGCATACTATTGGATATATCGAGTGCAATGAATACCTCTGAGCTCTTGGCTGTGATAGTTTGACTTCGATATCCCCATTGAGGGTTGGCCCATGATATGCACAGTAATACCACCACTAATGCCATCATAGCAAATTTGATATGCTGTCGTCGAGCAGAATATCCATTGACTAATCTAGATACGATCGGCAGGTCGCCGAATTGTTTCCATCGGTATTGCAATCGTTTCCACGATATCAAATAGATGGCGACCATGATCAAAACGATGACCAGAAAATAGAGGGCTGATATGTTTTCAAATTGAAACAAGGCTTACAGTACTTTTCTGATGAATGTATGACTTAATAAAAATTCGAGTAAAAGGATAAGTAATCCACCGATCAAGAATGGCCGATACTCTTCTGTGTATCGTTTCATGACATTTACTTCTATCTTAGTTTTTTCGAGTTGGTCTATGGCATTGTAGATAGATTCTAGATCTTCAGATGATTCTGCTCGGTAATAGTACCCTCCAGATTCGTTGGCAATATGATAAAGTAACTTTTCATCAAGTTCTACCCTTGCTCGTCTATTGAAACGACCTCCACCATTAGCAAAACCATTGCTACCTATACCAATACTATAGACTTTGATGCCAAGTTCTTTCGCAATATTTGCTGCCTGATACGGATCGATATATCCACTGTTATTGACGCCGTCGGTAAGTAGAATGATGACTTTACTTTTACTTTCACTCTCTTTAAGTCTATTGAGCGAAGAGGCTAGTCCCATACCGATAGCAGTACCATCGCCGAGCATACCTGCTTGCAATTGACTTAGAAATGTATTGACAATCTGATGGTCAGTCGTCAGAGGAGTCTGGCTGTAAGATTCGCCGCCGAAGATGACAAGTCCTATGCGATCATAAGTTCTTTTGAGTACAAAGTCTTGTGCAAGGGATTTACTTACGGTCATCCGATCAGGCTTGAAATCTTGCGCTTGCATACTCAGAGACACATCCATTGCGATCATGATATCTATGCCTTCAGCATTGATTTCTTCTTCTTTGAGTGTCTGTTGAGGTCTTGCGATGGCTATTGTTAATAGTGTAAAAGCAAGAGTCCTAAGAATAGGATAAATCCATGATATCCAGTCTAATTTCGTATCCGAAAAAGCAGATAAGTCTGACATACGTAGGTCAACTTCTCGCTGAGGGCGTCTCCATAGCTGCCAGAAAGCTACTATGGGTATGAAGACCAATAGCAATAGAAACTCAGGATTGAGAAATGATATGTTGGATAAGCCTATCATTTTAAATCATCAGAGAATTTTACTTCTTTAGTATTGTTGACAAAATCT
>JAHDGW010000090.1 GCA_020631635.1 Saprospiraceae bacterium | reverse complement strand
ATCTGGAATCAGGATATGAGTATCATCTAAAACTTGGACAAATCCTGGAGCACCACCTCTCGGAGAGCAGTCCATATTACCTTCGCTATCGCAGGTACTCATCGTGAGAAATGGTGATGTAGCGATGAAGTGCTTAGCATGTTTTTCAAGCGAAGTTAGTGATTTGATTTTCGCTCTACCACTGGGTTCTGGATATAGGGGGCGAAGGTCCATAGACTAAGATTTTTGAAATCTGATGCACAACCATTCCCCTCGCTGATCAATATGTTTAACACTAAATCCTGCATTCTCATATGTAGATAGAACAAGTTTACGATCCTCATGAAGTACACCACTTATCAAAAGTATTCCATCCTCGGTCAAATGATGGTGCAATTCAGAGGCATTTTCTAACAATACATGCCTATTAATATTAGCCAGAATGACCTGATATTTTACCTCAGGAATATTTGCTAGTTCAGCATGATTTGTGGTGATTCTAGAACATTGGTTGAGCAATGCATTTTCTGTTGTATTATTCGCTGATTCTATATCGTAATCAATGGCCAAAATGTCTTGAGCCCCAAGTTTTTCAGCTAGGATGGCTAGTATACCTGTCCCACATCCGTAGTCAAAAACGTTTTTACCCCTAAACTCAATAGATTGCATGGCCTTCATCATCATGTAAGTCGTCTCGTGGTGACCTGTACCAAATGCCATCTTAGGGCTGATCACGATTTCATGATCAAAATCATCATCTGCATCATGAAATTCTGCACGTATCCTGCAAAAATCATCAATCGCAATAGGCTTGAAGTTGGCTTCCCACTCTGTATTCCAGTTTTTGTTTTCGACTACTTCGGATTCATATTGAAAAGCTACTAGAGCTTGGATATCGGCAATTGCATCCGCCATATCTTCAGGGATATCATCCTGATCTATATAAGCAATGATCTGATCATCCATCTCTTCAAAGGACTGAAAAGGGTGCTGTGAAAGCAAAGCAATCAAAATATTATAATCACCCTCTATATGAGTAAATGTATATTTTCGAAAAATAGCAATGGGCTTCATCTAACTCTTATTTTAAGCATGATTTCGATGACGTAAAGTAGATGCAGCTACGCCTAGATTTTCATCTATTTTACACTCTGGAAAGTGATGTCTTATTCCCATTTTAATAATGGCAAGATGATGTATCGCATGGTCGTATGCATACATCAGTTCTCTACCTAAGGTGGACTTCACCAAGACTTGATCATTATCATTAACCGTAAAATCTGCAATCACATCGATAGGTTGATCTTCTTCGCAATCTTCAATCTTATCTCGTAAATTACAAAGACAAGTGAGGGCCATATAGGACGATTCTTCGATCTTCGTATTTCGCTCACGTTTGGAGTAATCGAGAGTACTTTTTTGACTAGCATGTGTCACCGTTGCATAAAAATCATGTATATGCCTGACATGCTGACCAATGGAAGACCCATTAAACAAGTCCAACTTTTGAGCATATTGCTCGACACTCAGCTGATCCAATAATTGTTCTATTTGATCCATCATCAGATGGCAGCTCTTTTTGGTATTCATGCAGTCATGTGGTCTATGTTAAAATTCTATTTCTCCCTTTGCCGCCCGCAAGGTATTTTTCAGTAATGAAACCACCGTCATCGGCCCGACTCCTCCTGGTACTGGTGTAATGTAACTTACCTTGTCGAGTACATCATCTAAGTTAACATCACCAGCCAATCGATATCCTCGTTTGCGGCTGCTATCCTCTACTCTATTGATCCCAACATCAATGATCACGGCACCTTCTTTGACCATATTGGAGGTCACAAAAAATGGAATACCGATCGCTGCTATAATGATATCTGCTCTTTTTACTTCTGCTTCGAGATCTCGGGTTCTGCTATGAGTAAGCGTCACTGTGGCATTACCTACTTTGGCCTTACGAGACATTAATATACTCATGGGAGTACCGACTATATTACTTCGCCCAATGACGACGCAGTGCTTTCCTGAGGTCTCTATATTGTATCGATCTAGCATCTGTAGGATACCAAATGGTGTTGCTGGCAGATAGCTATCCAAGCCCTGCGCCATTCGACCAATATTAATAGGATGGAAGCCGTCTACATCTTTCTTATAGTCAATAGCCAGTGTCACCGCATGTTCATCAATATGCTCTGGCAGAGGAAGCTGTACAATAAAGCCATCGATGTCTGGATTTTCATTTAAATCCTTGATCACATCCATGAGCTCTCCTTGCGTGATGGAGTTTTCTTTTCTGATCAAGGTAGATTTAAAACCCACTTTTTCACAGCTTCGGACCTTATTACCTACATAAGCTTCACTTGCTGGATTATTTCCCACCAGTACGGCGGCAAGATGCGGCGTCTTGAGACCCTGAGATTGCATTTCTTGTACCTCTTGGGCTATTTCTTCTTTTATGGTAGCGGCAAGTGCCTTGCCGTCGATGAGTTTTGACATAGATATATTGGCTATGACACAAATATATTCTTAATGCATCAAATGCCAAGTGCATTTATTTGTTTTATGCTTAATACTAGATGGAGATATCCCAAAAGCTTAAGTTACATATACCTCTCATTTCCTATGCAATATCTAGCTTATAATTGTCTAAGTACAATCCTTAATCTGCCATCAACATATCGTACCTTTGCCGCCGCTAAAACATAATCTATGAAGTTACGATTTCTCGGACAGTCAAGTTTTTCAGTGGAGATGGGTGACAAGCATCTCATCTTTGATCCGTTTATATCCGCTAATCCAAAGGCTGCAGACATTAATATTGAAGACTTAAAAGCAGACTACGTACTGCTATCACATGGTCATCAAGATCATGTTTTAGATGCAGAGGCCATTGCCAAAAACAATGAAGCTACGATCATCAGCAACTATGAAATCGTGACTTGGTATGGTGCAAAAGACATCAAGGGACACCCACTCAATCATGGTGGACAATGGTCATTTGACTTTGGAAATGTGAAATATGTCAACGCGATACATAGTAGCGTCTTACCAGATGGTACTTATGGTGGAAATCCAGGAGGATTCGTAATCAATAACGATGAGACTTGTTTTTACTTTGCAGGAGATACAGCTTTGACTTGGGATATGAAATTGATCCCGATGACCTCACCCAAATTAGACTTTGCCATACTTCCTGTTGGTGACAATTTTACGATGGGTATATCAGATGCTGTGCTTGCAGCTGAGTTTATTGAGTGTGATAAGATTGTGGCTTGCCATTTTGATACATTTGGATACATAGAGATCGATCATCAAGCCGCTAAAGAAGCTTTCGCCGTAAAGGGGAAAGAGCTCATTATATTAGAAGTTGGAGAAGAAATAGAGTTATAAATAGATGTCGAAAGTAATAGCAATAGCAAACCAAAAAGGTGGTGTAGGTAAAACCACCACTGCCGTAAATCTTGCTGCGGCACTGGCTATATTAGGGAAAAAGGTACTGCTCATAGATAGTGATCCACAAGCCAACGCGACTAGTGGTACAGGACTAGGTCAAGTAGATTTTGATTACGATACCTATGAGATCTTGATCAATAATGTGGATGCCAAAGATGCTGTATTAGAGACACCCACTCCGAATCTCTATGTAATACCCTCTTCTATAGATCTTGTTGGTGCGGAAGTAGAACTCGTGAATAGAGAACAGAGAGAATACTACCTACGAAAAGCAATAGCACCTATACGAGATCAGTATGATTACATTTTCATAGATTGTTTGCCTTCTTTAGGATTGATTACCGTCAATGCTCTCACGGCTGCGGATACTGTGCTTATTCCTGTGCAATGTGAAATTTTCTCACTAGAAGGGTTATCTAAACTTAAGGATACTATAGCTACCGTCAAATCAACGCTGAATCCAGACTTAGCTATAGAAGGTATCGTCCTGAGCATGTATGACAAGCGACTGAGAATGGCAAATCTCGTCGTGAATGAAGTAAAAAATACAGTTACCGACACGGTATATGATACGATCATACACCGTAATTCAAAAATAGGGGAAGCTCCAAGTATGGGTCAACCTGTGATCCTCTATGATGCCAAGAGTAAAGGATCTATCAATTATTTAAATCTTGCATCCGAGTTTTTGAAACTCAATCAAGACCAACTACATACCTCTAAATAACACCATATGGCAAAGCGAAAAGAGCTAGGTAAGGGAATAAGAGCCCTATTGAATAATATAGAAGAAAAGAATAGCCCTGAGCAACGCAGTGAAGTTGTAAAAGAACTCAGTAAAAATATTGGTCAAATTCCTATTAATCAGATCGAAGTCAATCCCTTTCAACCCCGAGTAGAATTTGATCCTATTGAACTAGAAGAATTATCAACTTCTATCAAAACTTATGGGCTCATACAACCCATCACCGTAAGAAGATTATCAGATGAGAAATATCAGCTCATCTCTGGAGAGCGTAGGTTACGGGCTAGCAAGCTCGCCGCCCTCACCGAAGTACCTGCATATATCAGAATAGCTAACGATCAAGAGCTGATCGAAATGGCACTCGTAGAAAATATACAGCGATCGAATCTCAATGCGATCGAAGTAGGTATAGCCTATCAAAGACTCATAGATGAGTGCAATCTTACGCATGAGACGATGGCCTCACGAGTTGGTAAAAATAGAAGTACGATCACTAACTATATACGTCTACTCAAACTGCCACCACAGATACAAGCTGCCCTTAAAGAGGGTAAAATATCCATGGGTCATGCGCGATCTTTGGTAGGTGTCGGTAATGTAGAAGATCAATTGTATGTATTTTATGAAACCGTAAACAAAGGACTTTCCGTAAGAGCACTAGAGAAACTCATCAAAGGATTGCATGCAACAAAGAAAACTTCGGAGACTAAAGAGAGTAAAGCCTTCGCTGCCGAACTACAGAAAATGAGTGACAATCTCAGTCATAAATATGGTGCTAAAGTCAAGATCAAACGCGACGATAAAGGTCGAGGTCAGGTCATTTTTGGCTTTAACAACGATAATGAACTTAATGACTTATACGAGTCTTTTGATGCTTAAAGTAACAGAGTCATCATATCTAGCGTTGTAGCAAGAGTGAAAATCATAGGTCATATCATTTTATTTCTACTTGTAGGATGCACGGTACTTACCGCGCAAGATATAGAATCCGATAGCACTCGTATCGACTCTAGTAATATCGTTTATAAAAAAGATGATGGGCCTTTCAAAAAGCTATTTAGAGGAAAACCTGGTAAAGCAGCACTTTGGGGATTAGCTATCCCTGGTGGTGGGCAATTCTATAATCGTAAATACCTTACTGGGATCATAGCCGCAGGTATAGACGCGACCTTTTTATTCATTCTTATTGATAATCAAAGACAGTTTAACTATCTAAATGGTCTCTATTTTTGTAGGCTTGAGGGATGCCCTACTGATCTAGTGGGAGTAGAAACAGATGCCATCATCGCTGCACGAGATGTGGCAAGACAAAACAAAGAACAATCGATCTTATACTTCGCTGGCGCTCATCTATTTACTGTACTTTGGGCTTATGTACAGGCTCACTTGATGGACTTTGACGATAGCGATGATCTCAGCTTAAAATGGGAAATGCCAGATCAATCTCCACATATGCTCTCTCCGTCTATATACCCACAACTGACACTGTCTATTTCACTGAATTCGACTTCGAAGAAAATCAATACAGAACATCTTATCCAACCTTAATCTGCTTGCTTGACCCCATCTTGAAAATGCATGACATATGCATTCGGGTATTCGCGATGTACATATGACTTCATAAAGAGCGTAGCTTCATTCTTAGTATCGAAATCTCCGATCAGGTAGTAATAAAAATCATTGATTTTCACCTCTTTCAGTTTCGAGTGTTTTCGATAATATTCATGCGTTTCTGGTAAACTTCGGTTGGTATAGTGAATGACAATTTTATGCCCCGTGTAGCCAGGATAATGTATTATTGAATTTGAAGGAGCATCTTCCTCACGGATCACCTTTACAAATACTTCTTTTTCAACGCTTGCATCGTCTAAATTTTGTTCTGTATTGGTAGGTGCTTTGATCGGATCCGTATGATATTTCGGTTTAGTATCATAGGCTTTTGATTTTGCTATTTCTGGAACAATCCGTTCTTTCACATCTTTTATTGGCTCCTCTACTGCGGCCTCTATTTTTTTTGTCGCAGCCTCCTCTTTCATCATATTTTCCACTTTCGCTTCCAATGCCGCTTCACTTTCGATCATCTCAGCTTCTTGTGCAGCACTTACTTCTTCGATCGGGACAACTTCTTGTACTTCCTCTGTTTGTTCAAGGACTGTTTCTTCGATTTCTAGTTTCTGTGGCTGTTCTACTGGTACATTTTGTGGTATATTTTGCGCTTTTCCTGAAGCCTTTTGTTTCTGAGATTCTAAATATCTGCGTAGGTCTTCTGGCATTTCATCACTATTGGAGACCTGTACTGTCTCTTCTTCTAGCTCCTCTAGGATTTCATCCATATTTTCATCTCGCTTCATACTTGCGAGTGATTTGAATACTTCTTCTTGTTGATCTAATCCGAGGATTTTGAGCTCTGTTCTTCTGTTTTGAGCATGTTCTTCCTCATCACAACTTACACCATCTTTACACTTATTGATCAGTTGAGACTCACCATATCCTTTACTAGTAATTCTATTCGCTGGTATACCATATGTTTTCCGCAGATAACTTACCGCTGAGTTCGCTCTTTTTTGGGATAGATTTTTGTTGAATGTATCGCTTCCTCGGCTATCGGTATGAGATCCAAGTTCGATATTCAGTCTTGGATTATCTTTCATAAATGTACCTATGCGAGTAAGTCTTTCTTTACCCTCTTCCGTGATATTCCATTTACCAAGTTCATAGTAGATATTTTCGAATTCGATTTTTTGACCTATGAAGAGTGGTTCTAATTCTACATTGGCCAATAAAGTCCCAGTCACATTACCTTCCGTCAAATTATCTGATACCCCGGGTTCTACATCACCTAAACCTTCAAAACATAAGATACATCCTTCGACATCGACGAAAGCCTCCATCCTTTTTGCTAAGAATCCCTCTTTTCTAATGAGAATAGTGTAATGATTACCCTTGAGCATATTGAGTTTAAAATCAGGCTCTGTGTAATCCTTGAGGACCATGATCTCTTTTCGAGTAGTATTATTGTATACTTCTATCAAAGCTCCCTGAAGACCATCCGTAGTGGCTGCTCCATCAAGTCTACGCTCAGCCAAGGTGATATCAAAAATATACCCTGGGGCTCTTTTCATCTCCAACTTTACAAATGCTTTTTCCGCCCCTTGTGAAAATTCAATATCCTTTTCCAATGGATAAAAAAGATCTTTTTCAGCCAATACTTTTAACCCTGTTACTCCTGCTTGTACAGAAAAAGAAAAGAAGCCCTCAGGATTAGTTCTATCAGTAATGATAATAGCGCCGTATTGATCTAATAAGCTTACGTTTACCTCGTTTAGATATCCTCGATTTCCAGTCTCATATGCATACCCCTCGATGGTCATAGATTGTGATACAAGTACTATCGAATACATAGATAAGACTAATAACCAACTGATTCGAAATGCTTTCATAAACTTGATTTTTCCTAAAATTTAGACCCGAATAATGTACCTAAGTTACATTTAGTTAATAATCTTTGTACTCTCGTGTTTGGAAAAATAAGAAACATAGCGCAATCAACATAAGCTATTCTACTTCATTACTCATCAAATCAATACTATGAGAATCATATTTATGGGTACTCCTGACTTCGCCGTAGCAAGTCTACAAATATTAGTTGAAAATGGCTATGATGTAGTAGCAGTAGTCACCGCTACTGACAAATATGGCGGTCGTGGTGGTAAGCGCTTAATCGAGTCAGCCGTCAAGAAATATGCACAGACTCAAAACATAGATATCCTACAACCACCCAATCTTAAAAATCCAGAATTCATAGAACAACTCCGATCCTATCAAGCAGATCTTCAAATAATCGTTGCCTTCCGTATGCTACCAGAGATAGTATGGAATATGCCAAGACTAGGCACCTATAATCTACATGGATCATTATTGCCCAAATATCGAGGAGCTGCTCCTATACATTGGGCGGTCATCCATGGAGATAGACAGACTGGAGTCACTAGCTTCAAGCTCAAGCATGCTATAGATACTGGAGATCTCGCCATGCAAAAAAGAATGCCAATCTACAGCAATGATACGACAGGTACCGTCCACGATAGGATGATGCATATAGGGGCACAGACTATATTGGAAACCGTAGAGCTCATCGCAGAAGATCGAATAGAACTCCATCCTCAAGATGATAGCCTCAAGTGCCCAGCGCCTAAACTAAATCAAGATAATAGTAAAATCAATTTTGATCAAAGCTGCAAAAAGGTGTATGACTTTGTGAGAGGAATGAATCCGTTTCCATCGGCCTGGACAGAATTACATGGTAAAAAACTAAAAGTTTATGCTTGTGATTATACTGTAACCAATAATAATCAAAAAGCTAATACTTGGGAAAGCGATGGCAAATCCTACATTCGAGTACATTGTACCGATGGGTATGTAGCATTAAAGGATATTCAATTAGCTGGTAAAAAAAGAATGCCGATCTCAGATTTTCTTAACGGATACAATTGGTCCGATAACTCGCATTGATAATATCTTCTGCCTTATTGATAATAAAATCAATAATTTTAGTGTCTGGCAACGATTTTACGATTCGATCTCCATCTTGAATGATGTTATTGAGTGCCGTGATATCTCCTGTATGATGAGACATACTGTACAGATAAGCTGCACTGCTCATACTGAGCATTAAGAAGCAGCACAAAAGGATTTTTTCAATTGTTTTTGATCGCATTGCAGTAGTTTGATTGGTATAGAGTTTACTTACATAAGTAAGTGACACAAAAGTATAACGAGGGTTGCATCAGATTAGTTACACAAGGGTTAAAAAAATTAAATATTTCTTAAGGATGGAACGAATTTTTAAAAATAGTTAACCCATAGAACATGACATGCTTTACGATATCCAGACTGGCCTAGTACTTTAATACTGGAACACTAGCCAGCAGATTTTGAGTATACTCCGTCTTGGGGTGATCAAGAATCTCATCAGTATATCCTATCTCTACTACTTTGCCTTCTTTCATCACCATGATACGATCCGATATAAATCGGATAACGCTGAGATCATGAGAAATAAATAAATAAGTCAACCCAAATTGCTTTTGGAGGTCCTTAAGAAGATTCAATATCTGTGCTTGCACCGATACATCTAGGGCTGATACCGATTCATCACAAATGATAAACTTGGGTTGTACAGCCAGTGTACGAGCTATACTTATGCGCTGGCGCTGCCCACCAGAAAACTGATGCGGATATCGATCATAGTGATCGGGGCTTAGGCCCACCAACTCCAGTAACTCTAATGTTTTCTGTTTTCGCTCTGATTTATGGTGTATATCATGCACATCCATTGGCTCTTTGATGGCATTACCTATTTTCATTCTAGGATTCAAGGCGCTATACGGATCCTGAAAGATCACTTGGATATCTTTACGGGTAAGCCGCATGGCTTTATTATCCAAGGATAATAGTTCTTTTCCATCAAATACAACCTTGCCTCTGACATCATCTAGCATCCTCACCACACTCATCCCTAAAGTAGACTTACCGGAGCCACTCTCTCCTACCAGACCAAGTGTTTCTCCCTGTTTGACATGAAAACTTATGTTATCTACGGCTTTAGTAAAACTGGTCGCCTTACCATACCAATTGCGTCTTTTGATATAATACTTTTGTAAATTACTGACTTCAAGTATATGCGGCCGAGAATCCAACTCCAGATTTCGTTGCTTTGTATCCAATGCTGAAATTGCATGCTTTTGGTTAAACTCGTCAATATCAAAGCCCTCAGAATCTAGAAAATCTGACACGGTGGCTAGTCTTTCAGTATTGCGATCTAATGGCGGTCGGCAAGCGATGAGTCCTTTGGTATAGGGATCTTTTGCATGCAAAAACATGGATCTTGTACTACCTTTCTCTACGATATTACCTTGGTACATCACCAGTACTTCATCTGCTATTTCATTGATCACTCCTAGATCATGAGAAATAAAAATGATAGCACAACCGTGTTTGGCTTGCAGATTTTTGAGTAATGAGATAATGGTCTTTTGTACGGTTACATCAAGTGCGGTTGTGGGTTCATCTGCAATAATGATTTTGGGTTTACAAGAGATTGCCATAGCTATCATCACTCGTTGTATCTGCCCTCCAGATAACATATGAGGATAAGCACTGTAGATCCTCTGAGGCTCGGGCAGATCTACTTGCTCAAATAATGACAAGACCTCCATGTCAGCCTCCGATTTACTCATATCAGTATGGAGCAATAAAGCCTCACGTACTTGATGACCACAGCGATGAGATGGATTGAGCGAAGTCGATGGATTTTGAAATATCATCGATATCTCCTTACCTCTAATCGCTCTGATCTCTGACTCTGACATCTTGAGCAAATCCTTAGTCACCTCATCACTCTTGAATAATATTTTTCCATTGGGGTATTGCGCTGGTGGGCTTTCTAATAACTTCATGATAGATAGAGCCGTGACTGACTTTCCCGAGCCCGATTCTCCCACTATACCGAGAATAGAAGATTCCATTAGCTCAAAGTCAATATGATTGACCGCTTTGACAACATCTTGCCCATTATCAAAATGAACAGATAAGTTTTCGACTTTGAGTATTGTATTTTTAATGATCTTAATATTTTGGCTAAACTACAATTTTCAATTTTAGCAAAAATTATTCATTTATCCTCTGTACACCACGCAATGACCCTTCAAAAAATTGAAATATCAAATCCGTAATCGGAGCGAGATTTGTTCCTTCATTCCACACTTTTTGCATCATATGAACAAATAATTCGGTAGTCTTTGATGAGGCTTGTGAATTGCATATCATCAACGTTTGTCTCCTTGGAATAGCAGCAAATAATGTTTTACTCTTGAGAATTTCATGTGCTTGATTCATGAAGTTTTCATCCAATATCTTTTCAGAAGAAAAATCATCTCCATTTACAAACATAATGGGTTCTGGAGTATGTTCCGTAGAGAGCTGATATTCTACTTGATGATTACATAAGTTGCGTTTAGCTAAAGTCTGTATCTCATAAGAATCAAAATCGTTTAAATCATTTTTGGAGATAAATCTATAGTTTTCATCAGAGTTAATGGAGTATGAAATAAATACATCAGGATTTTGCTCATCACCGATCAAGACATCCTTGAATGCTAAATCAGCAAATTGCCAATCACCGGGCTTCAATAGAGGCATTACAGCAGAAAACTCGGGATGAATCCGAATCCTTCCTGCCTCTTTATTTAGTTTACTCAATTTGATTTCTGTACTTCCTTCGCTGGCAATCATTTTAGTTCCCAAAAGGCCTTGTCTAATTTTGACTTTTACGCCAGACCCTTGAAGTTCGAACTTACCCATCAGTTTTTCCTGATGATCGATACAACTTCCCTCTAAGTATAAGCTGTACTTTGTTTTAGGCGAGCTACTATCTCCAGTCACTGAAAC
>JAHDGW010000089.1 GCA_020631635.1 Saprospiraceae bacterium | reverse complement strand
TAGTCTTCTGATGATACTGATTTTCCAGATCTTACGATTCTACGGTCTCTCTTAATTTGAATTGAATATGTTTTTTTCTTGAATGGAATTTCATCCGTAGCATATTGTATTTCAAAATTTAATTCTTCCGGAATTTCTGTTATTGGTATTGCTTCGTCTATGCTAATAGGCTTTCCAGAATAAAATACACCACCTATTTTTTTGTTTAGTGCGGTAATCTCTTGACCATTCATTTTAGTTTCAAATATTAAATTATTCAGGTTTGCATTAGTTTGATTTGTGAATTTTAGATTCATTTTCAAAATACATGCGAAAAAATAAGTTCGATCAAATATGGCTTCATTGAATGTTACTTCTAGAAGTAAATCTTCTTTAGTATTTATTTTATCTTGTTTTGCATTCAAATCAAAAAGAGCGGCCTTTATAGCTATTTCTATTTTTTCCTTGATTTCTTGTTTTTTGACTTTATCTTTATGATGACTTGGTTTTGTTATGTATTTCATTAACCTTCTGCCTCTAAGATCGAATGGCAAATCATTTTCATTCCCATAAAATTCATTATACATAAGAATGATTTGAGTCCAACCTACCTTAGTGATTGCATAACCAAGTTCAATTAATACGTTTGGATTTGGAGTTTTTCGGAGTTCAGAGTCTTTATTTATTATGCTAACATCCGCAATGAAAATATCACTTGAAGAGATTTTGTCAAAAATTGTTTCTTTAATTTCTGGAGAACCGCTTACTCCTTTAGTGTCATGATCTAATCTAATTGGAACTATTAAATCGCAGTTTAAATCTTTTAATGATTCTTTTATTCTGTCTCGTAGAAAATAGCGGTTAGTATTTCTATCAAAATCTGACTGCCATGAATAAAATATTTTAATCTCCTTTCTCATTTATTTTCTACTTGAGACGAACGCCTCTATAAATCCCATTAAATAGACAAGATTCCCATTTATTTCGATTATGGTTTGATTTTACCTAATTCCTCATACAACATTGTGGCATCATGTGGCTATTCGTTTCTTGATAATAGGGATACGCATTCCCTGATCCTTCTTGTTCAAAATAGAATTTTGTTCTGGGCTTGTCGTAGTTTCCTATTTCATTCATGGTGGCGGCATCATAGATCCGACCGTTTAAGATGGTATACTTGACGAACTCAGTATTGCCGATTTCTTCTAATGGATTTTTATCCAGTACTATTAGGTCTGCTAATTTTCCTTCTTCGATACTGCCTAACTGATGATCCATGCCAAGGTATACGGCTCCATTTATAGTGGCGGCTTTCAGGGCATCGTGGTTGCTCATACCGCCTTGTTGTAGCATCCATAGTTCCCAATGAGCACCTAGACCTTGTAGCTGTCCATGGGCACCAAGATTGATTTTTACACCCTTATCATGCAGTTTTTTGAGTGATTTTGAGGTTAATATATGACCATTGTCATACTCTTCCTTAGGGATCATGGTACGATGACGTGCTCTACTGTCCACCACTGATCTTGGGGTGAAGCTGAGCAATCTTTCCTTAGTCCATACGTCAGTATTCTGATACCAATAGTACTCTCCATTTACTGATCCGTAATTCACCACTAGGGTAGGAGTGTTATGCGCTTTGGTATGCGACCAAAGTGTAGTTACGTCGTTGAATAATGGAACCACAGGAATATTATGCTCTACACCTGTATGACCATCCACGACCATATTGAGATTATGATTGAAGAATGACCCTCCTTCAGGTACTACGAGTATTCCTTGTTCGCGAGCAGCTTGTAAGACTTGTTGGCGTTGTTCTCTACGGGGTTGATTATAGCTTTTTACAGAAAATGCACCAAATGCAGAGGTACGACGTAAGGTTGATCTGGCATCATCTAGCGAGTTGACGGTTGCTTTGAAGTCTCCATCTGCACCGTATAATATAGTACCTGTACTGAACAGTCTTGGACCTATCATTTCGCCCGCTTTGATCATCTCACTATGAGCGAATACCATCTCCGTGTTGGTAGATGGATCGTGAGAGGTAGTTACTCCGTAGGCTAGGTTAGCATAGTATTCCCATTGCTTTCTTGGGCTGAGACCATATCTAAAATTGCCACTATGTGCATGTACATCGATGATGCCAGGCATGATCGTCTTATCGGTACAGTCTATGATCGTTGCTCCATTAGGAAGTCTCATCTCAGCTCCTACTTTCTGTATTTTATTATCCTTGATGAGTACAGTTCCATTTTCAATAACTTCATTGCCTTCCATCGTGATAATAGTAGCATTAGTGAGGGCTATGAGTCCGTCGGGCTTATCCATTTTGGCGGGTACGATTAGTTTGATACCGACAGAGTCCATTGGGGGTAAGCTATCTACCGCTCCCTCTAAAAAGGTAAATCGCTCGGTGAGTTCATCACTAAAATATTCATTACCTAGGGTCCAATATAAGGTCTGGCTATCAGGCGACCAATGGATATTGATCCCAGCATCTCGACCCACTTGAGCAACGGGTACTGCTTTGGTATCTTTTGTGATTCCTACTTTCTTTCCTGCTTTTGGAAATGGGGCCACATATACTTTAAACAATTCTGACCATGCTACCCAATTATTATCAGGGCTGATGATATATCGCTGTGTATATTTCCCATCAAAGTGCTCTTGTTTGTCTTTACCATTGAGATCTACACTTTCAAAGCTCTTGGTCAGAGAGCCAAATAGGTATCCTCCTTTTTGATAAAAAATCCGATCACCTTTTTTATTGAATACGGGGTATTCTCCTGCTGGAGAGATGAATTTTGCTTCACTATTTCCGGTAAGAGCGATAGTGTATATTCCTGATTTCTTACTGTGTAGATATCCTTGGTGGCTATTACCGCCATCCTTTCGGTACACTATCATCTTGCCATCTGGCGAAAATGATGGAGTTCTATAGATACCTGGTTTGCTTGTAAGCGTTGTAGTCTTTTTAGTTCTGAGATTCATGGTTTTGATAGTACCAAGAGATTCATCATCCCAGGTCACATATACAATAGACTGACCATCTGGTGAAAATGACGGCTCAGATTCGAGATCAGTACTTTTGCTAAGGCGCTTGGCTTTTCCATTGGGTAGATCTTGCATCCATATATAGCCTAAGGCATTATATACGATGGCCTCTCCATCTGGGGAGGTCACGGCATGACGAATGACTTTAGGTTCAAATTCTTCCGTGTAAGCATCATTTTTGAAAGTGATAGTTTCGGCGACTTGCATCTTTACATTCACCTCGAAAGGGATCTCCGTAGCTGTACCACTTATTACATCTACTTTCCAAAACTTACCCATTCCGGAGATTATAATATGCTTGCCATCTGGCATCCAATCAAAACCTGTATAGACTCCAAAAATTGCCCATGCTTCAGATTGGTCTTTACTGAGATTATCGAATAGATGATACTCTTCACCTGTCTCTAAGTTGTGGGTGCAGAGTACGGTCTTAGTCCTTATTCTTTTGATGAAGGCTAGGGTTTTTCCATCAGGTGATATTTGAGGTCTGAAGGCTCCTCCAGGTCCACTGACTACCGTTTCTATTTTTGACGTTTCACGATCATATCTTTTGATTACATATATCTGACTATTTGGGTCTTTATTGTATTGAAAGTAACCACCAGGATACATGTCTTCACTATAGTAAATGTAACGCCCGTCTTGGCTGATCGATGGTTCGTTTACGTCTTGTTGATCATTTCTGCGTTTCGTGAGTTGTACTCCGCTTCCTCCCGTTTTGTGATACATCCATAGTTCGCCAGCACCTAGGGATCGTCCTGAGGTAAAGTGTTTTCGAGCAATGATATAGTCTTCACCTGGTATCCAGTCTGCATTATTTAGTAGGCGGAATTTCTCTTTTGTGATTTGTTTGGCATTTTCACCATCGGTATCAATGGTCCAGATATTATCGCCACCAGCGGCGTCACTTGTAAATAGGATTTTGGATCCATCAGCGTTATATCGGGGCTGTACTTCCCATGGTATGCCAGTGCGGAGAGGTATAGCTTTGCCACCGGATATCGGCATAGTGTAGATGTCACCTAGCATATCAAATGCTATGGTCGAGCCATCGGGATGCACATCTAGGCTCATCCAAGTACCTTCCGTGGTATTGAATTTAACGTCTTTCCATCCCCATTCTCCCTCGGGGGCTGAGACATCCCATTTTTTATCATCTTGAGCTTGTATATTAAATACAAGTAGGATTAGCGCAGTGAAGCACCAAAATATTCGCGTTTTCATAGAAGTAAAATTAAGCCCTCTGAAAGTACGAATATTTTGGTAGTTCTACTGTTTTACTTAGACATTAGCAGATTACTGAGTTCTTCCGATATGCCTATATTTTCACCAAAGACAGTTTCATCCATACTTACTTTACCATCTTTATCGACTTTCGCTACTTGAGTTTTTAGCGTCAAGTAGTTTTCATTCGTTTCGTTTTGATATAGAGTGAAATCGTAATGACTATTTTCTTTCGGATTTGTCGATTTCTGCAATCCTTGAAAGGCTTCTACAGTTCCACTAGATAATGCATCTAGCAGTTCTTGAAGTTGAATATTGAGGTCGAAAGGGGATAGTTTTGTCTCACCGAACCATTGGTTACTTTCTTCACAAAATGGTTTGCTAGCTTGGCCTATACCGCTCATCCATGCTAGGAGGAATATGATCAAAGCTTCGATGACCCAGATGATCGTAAGGAATGTACCCCTCACTGGAGTTTCTCCAAATCCCCATAAACCATTTTCATTGATACTTCCCATGATTTCCATTAAACTGGATGGACTTAATGCCAAACTAATGGTTTCTGATATGGATATATTACTTACAGCAACTCCCATATCTTCGCCACCTAATGATCCAGAAATGTTGTATGCTAGATCTATCCATACAGCCCAATGAAAGTAAATGGCCATAATAGCTCCCAGTATCGCAAAAAGTGAAGCTATTTTACCGCTACGGACTTTACCGTATTTAACGACTAATAAATTAATGATCCAGCCTACTGCAATACCAAAGGCAGCGGTAATGAAGAAGTTGATATACGGTATAGGTATATACCATATGGCATATGCGTATAAAGTAGCTAGGAGAGGAATAATGATAAGTACTACTCCAATAAATATCAGTATGGATAGGGGGGAGATTTTTCCCGAGGACGAGTAGGATTTTAAAGTCATAGTTGCTTGGTTTTGTTTTGATAAAGTAAATCTAAGAAGAGATGTACTTTGATGAAAATAACATCCCAAAAAGATTTGATTATTTAAACCCCTGTTGGATTAAATGTCCATGGTAAGATAAAATTATATTCAAAAACTTATAAAATAACGCAACGAAGGCAGCGAAACAACTATAATATGGATCATATAAGTATAGGGGAAATAAAATATTGAATAATGTTCCCAAAAATTTTATTAACAATGACTTAGAATATTATTTAAAAACCAATAAATCTACCACCATGATGAATGAACAAGTCCGTAGGATAATGACCTCAAATCCTGCAACCGTCCACCCAAACGATTCTATTGATACTGCTTCGGCTATACTAGCAAAGAGCCGGGTACATCATTTACCTGTTGTTGATGAAAATAACCTATTGGTCGGCTTAGTCACTACTGCTGATCTATGGAAAAATGTACGATTAGAATATACAACTGTATCTGAAGTCATGAGTAAAAAAGTTATTAAGATCACACCGCTCGATAAAGTAGGCACTGCAATGGAGTTATTTCTTGATCGACGATTTCATGCACTTCCTGTAGTCAATCTCAGAGGAGAACTTAAAGGTATAGTAACTTCCTTTGATATCTTGCGACACAGTTTTAAGAAAGAGTATAAAGTTCCTATACTATATAAGGAAGTATTAGCGGAATCGGCTTAGTGATTATTCTTTAAATAAAGGGAATGTTGACATAAATTCATTCACTTGGCCAGCGATGGTATGTAGCTTTGATTCGTCTTGATGATGAGTCAAAGCTTCATCTATCCATTGGACAATCTGCTGGCAGTCTTGAGTGCCAAGTCCTCTTGTAGTAATGGCTGGAGTCCCTATCCTTATTCCAGAAGTAACGAAGGGACTCTTATCATCAAAAGGCACCATATTTTTGTTGACCGTAATATCAGCATGGCCTAGTGCGGCTTCGGCTTCTTTCCCTGTGATACCTTTGTTTCTCAGATCTATAAGTGCTAGATGATTATCAGTACCTCCCGAAATAATTTTATACCCTTTCTCTACCAATGACTGCGTCATGGCTTGAGCATTTTTGATTACATTTTCAGTGTAGGTCTTGTAAGCTGGAGTGAGGCACTCGCCAAAAGCAACGGCCTTAGATGCTATTACATGCTCTAAAGGTCCGCCTTGCATGCCAGGGAAAACTGCACTATTCATGACAGAAGACATCATGATCGGATTACCCTTTTTAGTTTTTCGACCCCAGGGATTTTCAAAATTTTGACCAAGCATAATAATACCACCTCGTGGGCCCCTTAGAGTTTTATGGGTCGTAGAACTTACAATGTGGCAATGCTCCATAGGATTATTGAGTAAGCCTGTGGCAATCAATCCAGATGGATGACTGATATCCGCCAATAGTAGCGCTCCCACCTGATCGGCAATATTCCTAAATCTTATGTAATCCCAATCTCTACTGTAGGCACTTGCTCCACAAATGATAAGCTTTGGCTTATTCGCTTTTGCTAGAGCTTCTACCTTATCCATGTCTATGATACCCGTATTTTCTTCTACACCGTAGAATACTGGGTTGTAAACTTTACCAGAAAAATTCACCGGAGATCCGTGAGATAAATGACCACCATGGGCTAAATCAAATCCGAGGATAGTATCTCCAGGGTTGAGTACGGCAAGAAAAATTGCTGCATTGGCCTGGGCCCCAGAGTGGGGTTGTACATTGGCATATTCTGCTCCGAATAATTCTTTTAATCTTTCTATCGCTAAAGTCTCTACTTGATCGACGATCTCACAGCCACCATAATACCTCTTGCCAGGGTATCCTTCCGCATATTTGTTAGTAAGGCATGAGCCCATAGCTCGCATGACTTGGTCACTGGCGTAGTTTTCCGAGGCTATTAGTTCAACACCATTAATTTGACGTTGTTCTTCTTGATTGATGAGATTGAATATTGTAGAGTCCATAATTTTTGTTGCTTGGCTTGCAAATTTACATATTCAAGTCTTGAATCTCGGCTTACATTAGAACAAAAAAAATCCCGATCTGCAATGAAGCAGAACGGGATTTATATTCTTTGAAAGAACTAGGAATTATTTAATTCCTAAAGCTCTTAAAGTTTCGAAGTTGAAGTTACCTACTGGTAAACCGTTATCCTTCTGGAATTTAGCTAGAGCAGATTTAGTTCTAGCACCGTTAACACCGTCAGCAGTACCTACATCATAACCTCTAGCATTAAGAGCTGATTGTACTCTTTGTACTAGATTAGTTGTGATATCATCAGCACATACTACTTCTCTCCACTCATTGAAACCACCAGCTTTTACTAACTGTCTCTTAGAGATAGTTTTGTATTCAGCAGGGATGTCAGATGTTCTTACAGTAGCAGCAGTAGCTAACTTCTGGTAAGATCTGTTTCCGTATTGAGCAGGAACGTCAGTTGTATTTACACTTGCATCAGAAGATAACTTCTGGTATGTTCTAGTAGAGTATTGCGCAGGTACATCAGTAGAAGATGCAGAAGCATCAGTTACTAGTCTCTGGAAAGATCTCGTACCATACTCAGCAGCGATATCAGTATAAGAATCTGCAGCATCTACGTCAAGTACTTGGTAAGTTCTTGTACCGTATTCGTTACAGTCACCACCTGTGCTACCTCCGTAAGAGATAAATTCAGTTCTTCTATTCTGTCTTTTACCAGCAGCAGTTGCATTAGTTGCAACAGGCTGAGACTCTCCTTTACCTTCATAGCTCAATCTGCTAGCAGAGATACCTGAGTTTACAAGTACATCATAAACAGCTTTTGCTCTATTTCTTGAAAGTGTCAAGTTAGCAGCTTCGCTACCATCGCTATCAGTATGTCCTACTAACTTAGCTGTCATACCACCTTGTTCTTTTAGCATAGCCTCTAGCTTAGAGATTTCAGCATAAGAAGACTGAAGCAATACAGCAGATCCAGATTGGAAGTTGATATTATCTAAAGTCATTGACTGAGAACATGGAGTTTCTTCTGTAGCAGCGTTAGCAGCAAGTTTCTTGTAAGATCTTGTTGTATATTTAGCAGGTACTTCTACTTCAGTTACAGTAGCAGGAGTAGCAACTCTTTGGTAAGTTCTAGTTTCGTATCTAGCTGGTACTGTCTCTACTGTAGTAGTAGGTCCACTAGCTAATTTTTGATACGTTCTAGTTGTATACTGTGCAGGAACATCATTTCTGTATGTAGCTACAGGCATGATTAGCTTTTTATACGTTCTAGATCCGTTCTTAAGTGCAACAGGAGTAGACTCTGTTGTTGCAGCAGAAGCTAATTTTTGATAAGTTCTAGTTCCATATTTAGCAGCAACAGGATTTCTTTCCGTCGTTGCAGCAGAAGCTAATTTTTGGTATGTACGAGTAGTATACTCAGCAGGAATATCAATAACTCTTGTACAATCATCACCATTGTCAGTCCATCCAGCTTCACATCCAACTTTTACTCTTTTAGTAACCGTTCTTGTTTGCTCAGGTACTTCTACTAGACACCATACTAAACAGTCATCTGGATTAGCAGAAAGACAGCTAGGATCAGCTTTTTTCTTAACCCACTTCTCAGAAGCAGGAGCTGTTACGATAGTAACAGTTTCAGTTGTATACTCAGCAGGCTTCTTTTCGATTCTTGTACTTGCTTCTTTAGCTAATACTTGCTCAGTTACAGTTTCGTAAGTAGCAGGTATTACTCTCAATGTAGAGTAAGCTTCTTTTTCAAGTACTTCTTCAGTTACAGTTTCGTAAGTAGCAGGTATTACTCTTAGTGTATTGTAACCATCTTTTTCAAGTACAGTTTCAGTAAGAGTTGCATATACATTACCGTTAGAATCTTTAGATAATCTTGCACCAGAACCTATAAGGCTTCTGATAGCGTTGATCTCATCGTTAGTGAATGTTCTTACCGCACCACTAGCTGTAGTGTAGCTATTAGAACCACTTTCTACCGCACTGATCAGACCATCAAGATCAAGAATAGGTGCATAAGTAGCCATAGTAGAATAAGCCGCTTTTACAAGCTTCTCTTCAGTTACTGTCTCATATGTAGCAGGTACTACAGTGATTACATCGTACGCATCTTGAACTAATTTTTCCTCAGTAACAGTTTCGAATGTAGCAGGTACTACTTGTAATTGTTTGAATGCCTCTTTAACGAGTACTTCTTCAGTTACTGTTTCGAATTTAGCTGGGATAGCACGAAGTCCATTCGTGTTTTCTTTTACTAATACTTGCTCAGATTCAGTTTTGAATTTAGCAGCAGTTAGAGATACAGCCTTACCAGCTTCTCTTACTAATACTTCTTCAGTTACTGTCTCAAAAGTAGCAGGAGATACAGATAATTGTGTACTTGCTTCTTTTACAAGAATTTCGTCGGTTACAGTTTCGAATGTTGCAGGAGATACAGATAAAGATGTACTTGCTTCTTTTGTAAGTAACTCTTCAGTTACAGTTTCATAAGTAGCAGGAACAACATCTACTCTTGTAGACGCAGCTCTAGTTAGCACTTCTTCAGTGACTGTTTCATACTGATCCTCGATAAGGCACTTTGCGTAACATTTTCCCGCTTCTGCGTTTAAAGGTGTTCCTTGGTCAGGTCCGTTAGAAACCTGGGCAAAAGAAGCACATACAGTAAGCACGAATAATGATAACATCAAACTCAGCTTTTTCATAGTCTTTTGTTGTTTGTTATAATGATTTAATAAAATGAAAGTTATATTTTTCTATAATGGGCGCAAAGATAGCCTTATAGTCTGGGATAACACAGAAAAACCTTATCATGAAAGTGAGAATAAAAGTTAAAGTCCGTTATCGCTTCGAAGTTGGCTATAGTTCCGTCTTTTGTCAATATAAGAATTTTGCCGGTCTTTTCGTTATAAATTCCTTTGGATTCCTTATGAGTAACAATCAACTTTTGCGCGGTTGTATCGTCTACTTCTAGATGATATGCGACTTTCTGACGAATATTTTCTTTAAAGTCACATAATACAGGAGCATTACTGACCGTTGTCTCAAAAATTCTTCTATTTATCAATCCATTAGCGATGTAGCTCATGATTTTGTTGTCATGTGTAGTACATGCTTTCATCAATGCCCATAAGTCATAATCATCAATTGTGCCGAATTGCTCCAGAGTCTTCTTGTTTTCCAATTGATATGCATTTTTGATGGATAACAAAGTAAGTAGTGGCTGAGGCATCTGAATTTTATGACCTTTTTTTATTTCTTGTTTTACCTCTGTCAGTAGTAATTTTAGCATTTGCTCTGAGGCTACGGCAGTTTTATGAAGATATACTTGCCAGTACATGGTATACCGTGAAATTAAGAATTTCTCTACCGAATATATTCCTTTCTGTTCGATCACCAGTTTACCATCGACAACATTAAGCATGGAGAGTATCCGGTCATACCCGATTTTGCCTTCTACTACTCCAGTGTAAAAACTATCTCTGTTTAGATAGTCCATACGATCCACATCTAGTTGAGAAGAAACGAGTTGATGTAAAAATTCTCTTTCATATTTATTTTCAAATATGGCTTTAGTCAAGCTAAAATCTTCTTCAAAGTAATCCTCAAAGTAATCGATAAACTTAAGTGATAATTCTTCATGAGCAACCGGTATGAGTAATCCTTCTAGCGCATGACTAAAAGGGCCATGACCGATATCATGCAATAATATAGCAATGTTGACTGCTCGATGTTCCGTTTCACTGATTTCTACTCCTTTGCCTCTGAGCGTGGTGATTGCTCTGTTTATAAGACTTGTAGCTCCCAAGGTATGTTGAAACCTGGTATGTGTTGCCCCAGGATATACATAATGCGCTAATCCCATCTGACCTATACGACGAAGCCGCTGGAAATACGGATGCTCAATGATTTGATATACAATATCGAATGGGAATTGGATCAATCCGTATAGAGGATCATTAAATATTTTCTTTTTCCCCATATAATGGTAATATCTTGAGAGTGAGAGTCGTTTATACCACCCTCAGCTTGTTGGTACAAAAGTATCAATTAATAATACAGCAATAAAATATCCTTATGAGCAAAATAAAGATCCTTTGGGCGGATGATGAAATTGATTTACTAAAACCACAACTTTTCTTTTTAGAGAAGAAGGGATATGAAGTAGTCACGGTGACTAATGGTCATGATGCTTTAGAGCTTTTTGATGAAGATGGTCAAATCGATGTGGTGTTTTTAGATGAGAGTATGCCCGGGCTGACAGGACTCGAAACCTTGGTTAAAATAAAGGAACTCAACGCTCACGTACCCATTGTTATGATTACTAAAAATGAGGAAGAAAATCTGATGGAAGAGGCTATAGGCTCTCAGATAGATGATTATCTTATCAAACCCGTCAATCCTAATCAGATTTTATTGACATTAAAAAAACTAATAGATAATAAAAG
>JAHDGW010000088.1:3609-11746 GCA_020631635.1 Saprospiraceae bacterium | reverse complement strand
TAACTTTATATATAGTATGGTTAAATTAAAGTCTAATTTATTCGAGTTAGTATGGTTAGTTATTACTATTGTATTTATGCTTTTAGTAATATTACCTTTTTTGATAAATGAGATTTCTTTTCCTTTATTAATGACTAATATATTTTGGGTGTTGTTGTCAATTACTTTAACACGTTATATTTTTCAATTAAAATATACTTGGTTAGCAAGAAAAAATTTGGTAAAAGCGTTGTTATCAGTTTTATGTATTCCTTTATTTATTTGGAGTTTGGATCAGATGTATGAATTTCAGTCGTATAATGATGAGATTGGTCTTCAGTCCTTAGTTACAAATTTGGAACCGGACATACAAAGTAGCTATATTCAGTATATACGTAGCGAGTATATATTTTTTGGGACTTTAATGATAATATTGTGTTTTGCTTTTCCTTTAAGAATGATAATCTCAGTTTGGAGAATGCGAAATTCTAATAGTATATAATATATTTTAGATATGAGTAATATTGAAGAATTTACTGAGTATAGAAAGAAAATGAATGAGCGTATACTCTCTGAGGATAATAAAATATTAAAACGTTTTTTTAGCCTAGATAATCAGACATACCAAGCTGGTGCCCTGGATAAAAAAACGAAAGAAATGTTGGGTTTGGTAGCTTCTCTGGTATTAAGATGCGATGATTGTATTAAGTATCATTTAGGAACTGCTCATGAAGAAGGTCTTACAACAAACGAACTATTTGAGGTCTTATCCATTGGAAATTTGGTCGGTGGGTCAATATGCATACCACATACTAGAAGAGCAGTGGAGTATTGGGACGAATTAAATTCAAAATCATAGATGTAAATTGCGGTTCTTAAAGCGATATGGTTACTATATCCTTTTAGGGATACTCGTGCTTGGACTATTTAATTTTATACTTCCTGAGGGGCTCATGCTTGTAGGTGATAATCAGTTAAATATGTCTGGCGACGGGTTGAAGAATTATTATACTTTCGCTTATTCATTTAAATACAATCAATGGGGATTAACTAACGGTTTGTTTTATCCATATGGTGATATAGGGACCTATTTTGACAACCAACCATTAGTAGTATTTTTAGTTTCTCCATTATTTGAATCGGGCCTGATTGATAATGATCAAATCTATAGTTTAATAATTTGGTGTAGTATAGCTAGTTTTATTTTAGCTTCAATTCTGTTTTTTAAGATTGGTAGAGAGTTTGGCTTAAGAGCAAATACATCTTTGATATTTAGTTTATGCAGTATAGCTATGAGTCCTCAACTTTATAGAGTAGCTGCACATTATAGCCTAAGCTATATTGTATTTTATCCTTTAATCATATTGCTTAGTATTAAGTATTACAAAAACTCATCGAGGTATGGTGTATTGATCATTATGTCCATTCTATCAGTATGTGCCAGTTTCGTTCATCCTTATATTATGTTGAGCATATGTATGTATATGTGTTGCTTTGGTTTGATGAATACTGTACTAAATAAAGAGGTTGATTGGAAGATGATAGTGGCTAGTCTCGTTCCGGCATTCATTTTTAAATTCATTTTTTTCCTTCTAGATCCTTACGACGACAGACCACTCAATCCTTATGGTATATGGCAATATAAAACTGAAGTTTCTGATCTATTTCCTTTTTACGGATGGTTTAATGAATACTTTGCAGAGCTTTTTCAACTCAACTCTGCATACTCGGAAGGTTATTGTTATCCTGGTATACTATGGATATTATTTATTTTGGGCTTACCATTTTTAATATTTGTTCGAATTAAAGGAAGGCGCAAAATTTTAGCTTTCACCAAGCTAGAGACTTTAATTGGTTTTTCTAGTGTGGTAGTCTTGAGCTTTTCGATGGGTGTTCATATGATATTGACTAATAAGGCCATTAACGATTGGATACCAATGTTAGCCCAGTTTAGAGGTCTTGGAAGGTTTTCATGGTTTTTCTATTATGTTTCTACTTTATTGCTATTTGTAAAATTTGATAAGATAATTCGGAGTATTAGAGTAAGCTACTTTAAGTGGTTAATCATTGTACCAATTGTTTTTCTATATGCTAATGATATATATAATTATGTCTCCTCATTGAAATTAGAAATTGAGAAATATAAATCTGATAATTTACTGAGAGATAACCGTTTACTATTGGACATTTTAGAGAGAGAAAAAGTTGATCTCTCCAGAATACAAGCTATTATTCCTCTCCCAATAGGTACAGAAGGTATGGAGAAGTTATCATTCAAAGACCATTTTGTAAATAAAATCAATGTTTTACCGTTCTCCTTTCAGACAGGTATACCTATAACTACATGTATGCAGTCTCGTGCATCTATATCGAGGACAATGGCATTGTTGCAACTTAGCAATTCAACCTACGGTGACTGTAGTATTAAAGAAATGTTTGATCAGGATATGGATTTCTTAATAGTCGTACCAAATGAAGTAGCTCATATTTACGGTGATATTTCAAGACGAGCTTCTCTAATTTTCGAACATAATGATCTCTCCATATATACCATTTCTTATGAAGGATTATTTGATAGAGAGGTTTATACTAATGCTATTGACTTACAGAAAAACGATAGTTCAAAAATTTACTTTAATGATTTTGAAGATTTTGAAGCTGATGGACTTTTATCCAATGGTGCTTTTAAATCATCGAAGGATAATCTTACTTTTTGGAATACTCAAATAAATATTGACACTAGCACTAGCTATGAGCTAAGTCTTTGGCAATTTATTGAACCTAAGTATTCTCAAATTTCTGAATATAAAATTGAGACATTCTCAAAGGATCAAAATAAAATAAAGGAATATACCTTTCGAGATCGAGATCTTGACAGGGTAGAGGTTTTTAAAAGCTGGGTGAGATTTAAAATTAATTTGACAATTAGCCCTGAAGAGAAATTTATGAATATGCAGGTGTCTAATCCAGACATTATCATCGATAGAGTGCTGCTCAAAGAAAAGTCAATGCATTATCGCGGTATTACCAATGATCCATGTTGGGAATACGTAGATCACTATCTGGTAAGTCTATGTAATAATTAATTTGATGTAGTCTTTTAATTCACCTATCAGACTAGATACTCCAACCGAAGAAAGCTCGATACCCTCTCTTAGTTCTACATGTTGTTTAATTGTATCCTTTTTATTGGATTTACCCAGTAGCTTTATAAATTCCACGTCAAACAAGAATCTATCGACTTTCGTTTTTAAAAAAATGTCCCTCCCTACGTTGTTAAATCCTTTCAGACCACATTGGGTATCGGAGATTATTAGTCTTAAGACAATTTTATTAAAGGTTCTAAGCCCAAGTGAAATCGCCTGTCTTAATACTGGAATTTTTTGGTAGTATGCTTTACCTCTCACTCCAATTGCAGCAGTCGAATGATGCACTTCTAGTTGTCTATAGATGTTGATCATAGAGTCAGCCTCGTAAGGCAGGTCTATATCAGTTATAATAAAGAAGTCTGAAATTGCTCTTGATACACCGTATCTAAGGGCATAGCCTTTTCCTCTATTTTGATCATAAGACAAAAAATCAACATTTTTTAGTTTACTTTTTAGTAGCAAAACATCATTATGATCTATACTTCCAGAGCCGTCATTGACTACTATCAATGAAACCGTAACATCAAAATGTTTAGAAATTAAAGTTTGAAATTCTACAAACCGATTTGTTAAATCTTCCACCCAACTAGATTGGGGATTGTAACAAGGGACTATGACTGATAGTGTTTTGATAGCTAATCGGTTATGAAGAGTTCAGCGCTTATATGATCCGCAAATAACTTACCTTTTTTCGTCAATGTATATTTTTCCGCATGATATCTTACATATTCATCCTTGATAAAAGAGTTTATTTGACTAGTGAAGTGAGATAAATATCTTGATCCAATATCTTTGATATCTATAATTGAAATACCTTCAGCCGTCCTTATTCTTGTCATAATATATTCATTGTAGCGGTCATTAGATGAAAGTATATCTTGAATGATAAAAGGGGCTTCTTGGATGATATTCTTTCTATATTTTTGATTGTTGGCCACATTTTGAAATCTATTGACACCGTCATAACTATGTGCCGATGGACCAAGGCCTAAGTAAGGAATATTAAACCAATAATTGCTATTGTGTCTCGATCGAAATCCTTTTTTGGCGTAGTTGGATATCTCATAATGCTCGTAAGCTTCCGATACTAAGAGCTGCATAGTCTTCTCAAATTGACTACCTATTCTATTTTCATCAATAGGTTGGATGAGGCTATTTTTTATTTTAAAAGAAAGAGCAGTCTGCTCTTCTACTGTCAATGCGTAGCAGGATAGGTGAGGTATGTTGAGATTGATGAATTTATTTAAATTATATTCCCACATAGAATCTGTGGTAGTAGGATTTCCAAATATTAGGTCGACTGATAGATTAGTATAACCTGCATCTTGAACTCTCTGAATGGCAGAAGCCGCATGTGCTGAAGTATGGGCCCTATTCATGAATTGAAGATCTATATCATGAAACGACTGAATACCTATACTAAATCTATTTATAGGCGTGGATAATAGGTCTGATATATATTTGGTGTTGAGATCATCAGGATTGGCTTCCACGGTGATTTCTGGCGCATCTATTATATCATAATATGTGGTACATGAATCAATTATTCGATTTATCTGATCTGCTGTCAAAAGGGAAGGGGTGCCACCTCCTATGTAGATTGTATCTACGGTCTGATGCTGCAGGAAGTCCTTTCGTAGCGACATTTCCTTTATGAGATAATCTGGAAAATCGTTAATCATTTTGAGACTAGTAGAAAAATGAAAATTGCAGTAACTACATGCTTGCTTGCAAAAAGGGATGTGTATGTAGATACCAGCCATGGAGGATTATCGTTTTTAACAGGTATAACGGGATACCCGCTTATCTTTGACGAAGTAAACGAAAAGTTTGGACAAAGTCTTATTACATATATTTTTCCATGGACTTCTCATTCACATTTGTTTCATGTTGAGTCCACTATCTGCTTTTACACAGGCAACAGATAGTGATATAGATGTAGAGTATATTGCCATGGATAGGAATCTTGATGATGGATGGAATACTTCATTTGAGGATAGTACGATCATGGTATCATATCTTGATTCTCTAGAAGCTTATTATCGTAATAAATCCTATTTGGCATTTTCTATAGATGAAGTGGTGGAGAAAGATAGCTTTGGTTACAAAATCCCTTATTATGTTGGTAAAAAGTATGAGCTAGGTCATATTGAGCTGGACAGTACAGATATACTTTTATTGGAAGAACTAAATTTTGATTCAGACAAATTATCAAAGCTCCTGAATAGTGCTTATAGAAAAAAAATGTCTGATAGAATACTGGTTTATTTAAGTGATCATGGTTATCCCTTTGCGACCGTAGGGTTAGATAATATTGAATTGGAAGATTCCACCTTTAGTGCATCATTAAAAATTGATCGAGGGAGGTATGTCGTTTTTGATACGCTAGAGGTATATGGCAGCGCTAAAGTAAAACCCACTTATTTGCAATCATACTTTCAGATAGAGCGATCAAAACCGTATAGCAGATCAAAACTTTTGGCTATACCCAATAGCATTAAAAATCTTCGTTTTATAGGACTAAGAGAAAATCCTAAAATAGAATTTATAGATGATAAGGCTGTGGTAAAGATTAATACACAAAAGCAAAAGTCTAGTAGTTTTGATTTTTTGATTGGCTTGCTTAGGAATAATGAAAATGGGATTGATAACTACACGATCACTGGAGAATTTACCGCTGAGCTACTCAATAGTCTAGCCGCAGGAGAATCTATGTACTTACAGTTTAGGCGATTGAGACCAGAGACGCAGGAGGTCAAGGTAAAGATAAACTATCCATACTTATTTGAGCTACCCTTTGGGATTGATGGAGATTTTAGTTTATACAAAAACGAAAATGAGTTTCTTGATTTAAATGCCAGTTTAGGCTTGAGGTATCAATGGAATCCCGATACCTATGCGAAGATTTATTTTGGTACATCAAATAACTACTTACTGGATGTCGATAGTACAGCACTGAGGTCTACTAAAATGCTTCCAGATCGACTTGATGTACGTTATAATTCTATGGGGGTGGAGTATCAGTATTCTGATTTAGATTATAAATATAACCCTAGAAAAGGTAGTCTAGTAAGAGTCAATAGTCAGATAGGAATCAAGACTATTGATTTAAATTCAAGGATACTCGAGTTATCAGATGATACAGTTGATTTTAAAGAGCTTTACGATAATCTTGCTTTGAATACCTATCAGATTAAGGCTAAGCTGTATGGTGCTTATTATAAAGCATTGGCAAGCAGTCTTAGTCTCAAATTTTCTACTGATGACGCATATATTTTTAGTGGAGATCAGGTATTTACCAATGAGCTTTATCGGATAGGAGGTAACCGCTTATTGAGAGGCTTTGATGAGCAGAGTATTACCGTAGATTTTTATAGCGTCAATACAGCCGAGTTAAGGTTTATCCTTGCACAGGAAAATAATAATTTTACACTGGCACTTCCGTTCTTAGATTATGCTTGGGTTTATGAGTCAGATGGAGGATGGGAGCAAATTATAGGTACTGGTGTAGCCATGGATTTTGAGACTAGTGCAGGACTTTTTAGTTTTGCAATAGCTTCGGGCCAACGTAAAAATCAAGCTTTTGATTTCAATAATTTAAAAATTCACTTCGGGTACGTAAGCCTATTTTAGAGAACCTCTATCATAGTGAGTCCATCTCTGATAGGCAGTATATGCACCCTGATATTATCTAGTGTAGTGAGGTATTGGTTAAATGCCTTTAGTAGCGTAGTCATACGATCTTTAGATGGATATAAGACCTTGCCACTCCATAATGTATTGTCGATGAGAATAAAGCCACCTGCATTGATCCTTGGTATTAAAAGGTCAAAATATAGACGATTATTCTGTTTGCCAGCATCGATAAATGCAAGGTCATATTGCTGATCATGATGTTTAAGATATTCCTCTGCTTTGCCTTGGATAGACGTAATTTTATGATCTAAACCAGACTTGATAAAATACTTTTGTGAGATATGTTGAAGTTCTCGGTTGACTTCAATAGTAGTGATTTTACAATCATCCTCGGTACTATATGCCATACAAAGACTAGCATATCCCGTAAAAGTTCCTAACTCAATAATGGATTTAGGTTTGAGCATTTTACAAATAGTCATGAGCAGATGTCCTTGAGTTGGGCCTGACATCATCTGTGGCGCAAGAGTTTTGAGATGAGTATCTCGCTCTAGTGCTATCAATACCTCGTTGAGCTGCGATGAATTGTCGCTGCAGTATTGATCCATCTCTTGGTTGAATAGACTCATGGTTAGGTAGTATTTAGCTATATGAGGACTGAAAGCGCTTTTTAATATAAGGATAGATCATAACGGCCATAAGTATAGAACATGCTCCAATATAAAAGGAAGTATCTAACTGATCGTATTCTCCAAGTAGTAGAGCTGCCAATAAAATACCATATACGGGCTCCAGATTGATAATCAAATTTGACGAAAATGCAGAAATATGCTTTAGAGCATCGAGCGAAATCACAAAAGGTAATGTCGTACAAACTAAAGCTAATAGCATGATGTATGCCCAATCAGATGTACCTACTGGGGTAATACTAGATCCGGTATAATACACGAAAAAAGGAATGCATAGGCTCAAAAATATTGCAGCACTACTTATTTCTATAAAACTGATGGCTACAGCCGGATTATCTTGAATATACTTCGCATTATAAGTAGAAAATAGTGCTGCAAAAAGAGCTGCGAATAAACCCAAAATAAGCCCCCCAATATACTCTTGATCAAGACCGCTTACAATGAGCATCATACCTGGTATGATCAATATGCCTATGATCATTTCATACCAATAGAGCTTTCTTTTCAAAATCAGGGGTTCAAGTATGGAGGTAAATAAGGAAGTCGTCGCCATACAAATCAATGCTACTGAGGCATTGGATGCTTTTATAGCACCATAGAAGCAAACCCAATGAATGCCTATAAGAATTCCAATACCTATGAAATATTTCTTATTGGCAATCTTTCTCATATCAACCTTAAACC
>JAHDGW010000088.1:0-3599 GCA_020631635.1 Saprospiraceae bacterium | reverse complement strand
AGTAATACCCATAGTGAAGTTGCAGTTATGATGACTCTCCACCATACAATAGGTATAAATGATAAGCAACTTACCCAAAATGGCTGTAAATCCCCATAAGATGACACTGAGATGAGTTGCTAAATATGCTTTGGTAGTAGAATTCATGAACTACAAAGATGCACATAAGGATCAAAATTGATGAAAGTATCGAGTACGTTCTACAGATCTATACCCACATTTATTTTTATAAAATTATTACAAGATGTAATCTGTTTGCTCTAAGCTTTGTTATCACTACGTATTGTGAAAAATCATTATTACATTTATACAACTTTAACACCCTTTACATATGGTATTACAACCAGGAAATAAAGCTCCTAATTTTAAACTACGAGCTTCTGATACTTCAGAGGTCAGTCTTGATGATTACCAAGGTAAGAATCTTGTAGTCTTATTCTTTCCACTTGCCTTTACTAGTGTCTGCACAACTGAGTTGTGTTCTATGAGAGATAATATAACAGATTATCAGGACTTAGATACTGATATTGTAGCGATTTCGGTAGACTCTCCATTTACATTAGCCAAGTTTAAAGAAGAGAATAAGTTGAATTTTCCTTTATTGAGTGATTTCAATAAGGAGGTTTCAAGGAGTTATGGTTCTCTTTACGAAGATTTTGTTCTTGGACTGAAAGGCGTATCCAAAAGATCAGCATTTGTAGTTGACTCTAATGGTATAGTGCAATATGCTGAAGTCTTAGAAAATGCCGGAGAGATTCCTGATTTTAAAGCCATAAATGAGACCCTCAAAGGTATCAGCTAAAATATATTTTTAAATCATGAGTGCCAAAATAGATTTACAAAGCATCTTAGCAGAAATAGAGACGGAAGAGCTAGTTCTGGAACATACAGAAACAAGCACTGGTCTAGTATCAGAACTGATTATATATAATGATGACGTCAATACATTTGATTGGGTCATACAGAGTCTTATGGAGATCTGTAATCATACAGAAATACAGGCTGAGCAAATATCCATTTTAGTTCATTTTAAAGGAAAGGCAGCAGTAAAGACTGGATCATTGGAGATTTTGATGCCAATGAAAGACGCCTTGACAGATCGCGGACTCTCTGCTGTTATTGAGTCATATGTACCATAAGGCTCAATGCAATTATTAGATGATGAGACTCCATTTCCTCATCCCTTTTATCAGACAGAAGACGGATTAGTAGCCGTAGGCGGTCGTCTAAGCGTTGCGAGACTTATAGAAGCGTACACTTGGGGAATTTTCCCATGGTATGAAAGAAAGCCAGTCTTGTGGTGGAGCCCTTTGCCTCGTTATATGATCCTATTTACTGATTTTAAAGTTCCCAAAAGCCTCAGGTCTTTCTTGAGGAATCATACTTTCAAGGTTTCCATCAACGCTAGCTTTGATGAGGTAATACATCAATGTCAAATAACTAAGCGCAAAAATCAAGAAGGTACATGGATACAAAACGAAATGATTACAAAATACTCAAACCTTCATGATCAAGGTCTCGCTCATAGTGTGGAAGTTTGGGATGGCGATGAGCTGGTAGGAGGATTATACGGAGTCGCTATTGGCAGAGTGTTTTATGGAGAATCCATGTTTAGTAAGCGATCTAATGTCTCAAAGTTAGCATTCGTAACGTTGGTTAAGCTTCTGGATAGACTAGGGTTTTATGCTATAGATTGTCAAATGGAAACCCCCTTACTTCGTTCTTTTGGTGGAGATTATGTGTCACCTACTGAATTCTGGAATATCATCAGAAATAACTTATTCAACGACCAAAAATACTTGCACAATCAACTAACTTCGTCGTAGAATCTAACTTAAGTTTATGCGACTACTTGCAATCTTGTATATTGTTTTACAAACCTGCTCACTGGTATCTCAAAAATCGATTATCATTAGTAATGAAATCGGAAAACCTTTAGAAAAACTGGTGTTGAGGTCGTCTGAATTTGAGGATAAGGAGGTCACAGGAAAGTTAGACGTACATTTTTCGAAAGAGGAATCCTTTAGCGAATGGGTTGCCAGCTCCGATGGATATACGAATGAGCGTTTTATTCCACAATCCGTCGATTCTTTGATTTTATTTTTAACGACTACATTACAGGATTTTATAGTTTCTGATTTTAGTTCTACTCGTCCAAGTTATTATGGTGGTTTTGATCAACAGATCAATCCGTTAGAAATTACCATGCAAGGGACGGCGCATGAGCTCAAAAAAATGAACGGTGTATTTGTTGACGCTTCCCTAGGCGAGATTGCGAGTAGAGTGTATACCCGGGGGCTATCAGTAAATGCGGAGGATGACATAGGATGGTATTATGTTTCGTTGCAAGAAGATGGCTTACCCATATCTGCGGTCCAGTATAATTACTTTGCACCTGACTTTTTTCATCGGACAGATCTTGCAGATACAAAGATTGAATTTATAAGAGGAGGCAAAGCTGGTATCTTAGGTCCCAATTCGCCGGGAGGTATCATTAACTATCTTTCAAAAGATAATATTCTTAAATCTGGTTTCACAATTAAGTCTACCTTGGGGTTGGAAGGTGAAAATGGCTATGGTCGTTTGGATGGTCTTTGGCAAGAAAAACTTAATCCAAGCACAAGTTTAATGTGGTCTGGTCACTATAGATATGCGGAAGGCCATCGTCAGACTCCATATGCATGGTCTAATGGAGGACAACTGAAAGCAAGACTGCATCATAAATATGATCAAGGTGTCATTCGATTTGGTGTAAAATACTTAAATGATAGGACCAATAGATATACCGGAATGACTGCTACCAACTGGGACGACCCCGAAGCCGCATTTGGGCAGTCTTTTTCAAGTACGGCCCTCATGATGCCTCAAGTAAAACTGGATATCCCAGGAGGACCAGATTTTGTAGATGGTATAGGGTCTTATGAATATGACTCCTCCAGAGGTATACATATGACAGAACTTGCATTTCAACTAGGTTTGGATTACCAGTTAGGTGACTGGGATTTAGATGTGAGTGCAAAATATGCGAAGAAGACCATTGACTGGCAAACTTCGTTTAGTAATGCACGTATGCAACTAGATGATCCTACACCTTATTTTATCAGTGGTGCATCTTTTCCCTTAGGTAGTGTAAGTTTTCAAGATGCGGAGACAAAGATGCCAGTGGCTGTAGTGAACAACTCCGAGATATTTAGTGGTGGCGGTTATTCTTATACTTCGGGATCGTTACCAAATGATGCTCTCATGGGTATCGCTCCATGGAAAAAAGATGATGCATTAGATGATCTGATGATTCAACTCGTCGGTATGAGAAAATTTGGATCGGGGACTTTATCCTTAGGTACTTTCTTATCACAATCTGAATTAGATTATTTTACAAATGCAAGTGCTGCCTATGTTACATTTGAACCTTCACCGCGATTGTTGGAAGTGAGAATACAAGATTTTTCGGGAAATACTTTAAAGTTATCTGATACTGATGGTATCAGTAATTACGGTGGTTTATTCTTTGAAAATGGGGACATAGCCGCTATACAATCTTCTTTATTTGCACATTACACTCAGCAAATTGGCGACCGTCTTGAAGCTCGGAGGACGAT
>JAHDGW010000427.1 GCA_020631635.1 Saprospiraceae bacterium | reverse complement strand
ATATAAGATGACTATTGCCAAAAGAGGAGCGACAGCCACTGATATATCCTTGATGGAATATGGACGAAAGCAATACAAACTAAGGGGGATAATGGCTAAGAATGTAATTGTATTCTCTTTGGCTAATAGTCCTAATAAAAAAAATAAGGCAGCTAAACCGAGATGGAGGTATCTCCTGGATGAGAAGCTCTTGATGATAAAAAGTAAACTGGCCAAAGAAAAAAGCATAGCCATAATCTCATCACGTCCTTTGATATTAGCTACGGCCTCTACATGGAGTGGATGCAAAGTATATAGCAGGCTGGCCACAAAAGGTATCGAGAGGTACCAATTCGCAGATTTATGGTCTCTAAATAGATGTAATAAGACAAGATAAAGCAGCATGCATACCATACTATAAAGTATGGCATTGATAATATGCGACATCATGGGACTCTGCCCCCACAGTCCTTGTTCTATGGCAAATGTCACTATAGATAATGGTCTATATCGTGCCCCCTGTACGAGGTCTTTTTGCTCTCCGAAGTATCCTTGAAAACTCTCGGTAGTCATGATGTCACCAATCCCTGAGAAGCCATTGGCCACATATTGATTATCTGTGACGACAATAATATCATCTAGGACATATTCGTAGCTATAAGTTTGTATATAAAGTGCAAAACTCAATATAAATAAGCTAATCATACCATATCGTGTGGTACTGCTTTTGATAGCCTTATTCACTGTTGGTTTCGCTTGCTCGATCTTTGCGGCGGTTTTTATTTTCTGTTTCTTCTTACCCATGAGATCGTTTTATGAAAATCTAAGTCAAAGATAATTTTTTTCGATTTTTCGTTTAATTCATCTTAGTACAATGCCATTAGGGATTTCAGTTTCTCAAATTTAAATATTAAGTAATACCTTTGGTTCATGAGTTTTAATAATCCAAAACGCATTATCACACTTTGCCTTTCCTTTATATGTTACCTGTCTGCTTCATCTCAGGTAAATCTTAAGGTAGGGTATGATTTATCGCTTTTCAATCCTTCTACTTTGGATGAAATTATATCTGATTATAATCAAGATGTTGGATATTTTGAAGAAGAAATGAAATCCTTGAGTTTAGTGAGTGGGCTAACGATAGGTCTCCGATATAAGATGGGTAGATCAGCACTAGAGTTTTCATTTCAGACGGGTAATAAAAATCATGAAGCAGCGGGAGTTGATCCTCTGACTAGTGATGTAGTCCGCAATCGTTTGTTT
The DNA here is from genome assembly GCA_020631635.1 of Saprospiraceae bacterium. Taxonomy (GTDB): domain Bacteria; phylum Bacteroidota; class Bacteroidia; order Chitinophagales; family Saprospiraceae; genus JAHDGW01. Next base: position 205 of record JAHDGW010000427.1, on the reverse strand, counting down.
TATGGAGTACGTAGTTATAGTTTGGGTTACCAAACGCTGTTTGGCGACTTTGGGTATGGATTCACGTTCGGTACGAGAAAAGTAACTATACGTACAGATGTACCCAATGATAATGATCTGCGAATCGGGATCATTGAAGAATCCAATTACTCAAGCAGATTTTATCTCATGTATAGATTGCCGAGTAAGGGTAGTCTATCATTTA
>JAHDGW010000087.1 GCA_020631635.1 Saprospiraceae bacterium | reverse complement strand
GATAAGTTAGGGCTAGACTTGAATACACATGCTAATGAATCTGAAACCTCGATATTCGCTTTAGATCAGTTACTATAAAACGAAAATACCCATGCCCCCTTATAAAAGGAAGAATGGGTATCGCAATTTCGTATAATAAAAAAATTGTTGAGGTCGCGAGCGGATTCGAACCGCTGTAGATGGTTTTGCAGACCACTGCCTAACCGCTCGGCCACGCGACCTTTATACAAGGCTGCAAATATATACTAATTTTTATTTTCTAGTCAAGAATATTGCTACTCTACTCAATAACTTTTTTTACTGAGCCTTGTTTGACTGATTAAATACATCTAAAAATATATGTGGAGCTTACTACTCAGCCTAATAATAACTATGAATCCTTTAACTACAACAGAAAATATAGGCACCACTAAAAATGTGCTAGGTACAAAACTACAATTGTGTTGCAATGATCCCGTTACGGGTTTTTATCGAGATGGCTATTGTCATACAGGACCTACTGATCATGGTGTACATGTAGTCTGTGCAGTCATGACAGAGGAGTTTTTAAGTTACACGGCATCTTGTGGTAATGATCTCTCAACCCCTAGCTCTTACTTCCCAGGACTAAAACCCGGTGATGGCTGGTGTCTATGCGTAAGCCGCTGGAAAGAAGCCATGGAAGCCGGCAAAGCACCACTAGTCCGACTGGAATCTACGCATATAAATGCACTACAAGTGGTAACGCTAGAACAGCTGAAAAAACATCAATATAAATAGAAGATCTGATCGCTGAAAGGGGTGCAATCTTTTTACCTTTGCCGATTAAATTGAAGAAATGACGATACAAAGTGTAATTACCGTAAGTCTGATCCTATTTTCGGTCATCGATATTGTAGGTTCAATACCTGTAATCTTAGATCTAAAAAACCGAGAATTTAAGATAGAATCTGGTAAAGCATCTCTTATTGCTCTTAGCCTTATGGTTGTATTTTTATATATGGGTCAGGGGTTATTAGCACTGTTCCATGTAGATATTAAGTCATTTGCTGTTGCGGGTTCTATTGTCTTATTTATCATCGGTATGGAGATGATACTTGGTCGTAATTTTTTTAAAGACGACCCTACTTCCAAGTCCGGTACGCTAGTTCCGATTGCCTTTCCCTTGATTGCTGGAGCAGGTACGATGACCACCATTATTTCTTTAAAATCAGAGTTTGATAATGTATCTATTCTTCTTGGGATTGTGGTCAATATCGTATTTGTATACATCGTATTGAAATCCGCCGATCGTATTGCTAAGATCATTGGTCCTGGTGGTATTGCCATTTTTAGAAAAGTATTTGGTATCATCCTTCTCGCTATTGCTGCAAAGATGTTTCAGAGTAACTTTCAGTTGATGATCGGGCAGTAGGCTATAAAAATCAATACTACTTTCGTTTTCGGGATAAGAAAACTTAAATCCTTATGCGTGGCTTTGTCATTATCATATGCGTAATATCGTATTTCAACACTATTGCCCAGGGACCTATAGAATTTTCAGCTTTTGAAGGCTATGCATACGACCTACCTCGAAGACTTATCAGATCTGGATTAACGTATAAAGATCAAATCACTGAATTTGATACCTTGGCTCGAGTCAGTTTTCACAATATCCACATTCCAGAAACGAACTCTAAAAACGCCTTTCCTCAACTTAAGCAAAGTGAAGCGCTTGGATTGATCTTATATGGAGAAGTTACGATTCGAAAAGATGCTTGTTATGAGTTTTCTTTAAATTCAGATGATGGCTCGATCTTATGGATAGATAATCAAATCATCGTGAATAATGACGGAGATCATAAGATGCTCATGGTGAAAGATACGGTCTATCTGAAAAAAGGGGTATATCCGACTAAGCTATGGTATTTTCAAGGCTTTCCTAATAAGTATGGTTTAGTGCTAGATTATGAAATGTTAAGTGATACGGTCATATGTGATCGTAGACTTACACATCAAAAAGCTGACGTTATTCTTTTAGAGTCAGAGTTATATTTTAATACAGGAGAAGCTCAGGTAAGTAGACATATTGTTGAGAAAATCAATCTAGCTCTAAAGGAATATTCATCTATAGATTCTCTTGTACTAGAGGGTCGGACGGACAATATAGGTAGTCGCAGAGAAAATAAGATTTTGTCTCAAAAACGAATCGATAGCATAACACAAATACTAAGTAGTATATACCCTCAGCACAACTACATCATACTAGAAAAAGCGCTAGGAGAAGATTTTCCTATTGCTGATAATTCTACTAATGAAGGTCGGTCTAAAAATAGAAGTGTTATTATCAAAATCTATGGTCTTAAAAACCCTTGAGTTATAATGGTTTTAATGTATACCCTTACTAAATCAACTGTTACAAAGTGACCCAAAGCTGTAAATGATGTCTCAAAAGCATCTGATTAACAAAAAACAATTACAACATGGACTTTGATATTCAAAAATCAATTAGCGGTTTAATAGACTCGGTAGTCGAGTGGTCACCAAAAATTATAGTTGCGCTCATCATCCTTTGGATAGGATTTATGATCGTAGGAATTATTACCAGATTTGCTGTGAAAGCAATGGAGAAGTCTGGTCTAGATAAAGATCTTACTCCATTTTTAGGTTCTCTTATTAGCGCAGTGCTAAAAGTGTTAGTTGTTATTACAGCAGCTGGTACTCTAGGTATCGAAATGACTGCATTCATAGCTCTTATAGGTATGGCTGGTCTTGCAATCGGTATGGCTCTACAAGGTACTCTTGGTCACTTTGCATCGGGAGTAATGGTACTAATATTTAAGCCTTACCGAGTAGGAGATCTAGTAGATATACAGGGAACGGTAGGTCACATAGAAGAAATCCAAGTATTCAATACGATCATCAATACTCTTGACAATAAGAAAGTGATCATGCCTAACGGTATTGCAACCAGCGGAATCATGACTAACTTAACTGCCAATGGTAAATTAAGAGTAGACCTCAACGTTGCCATGCCTTATGAAGAAGATTTTGGAAAAGTACAAGGTATCATCCGTGCTGCTCTCGATAAAGTATCTGAAAGATTACCAGATGAGCCAACGATCGAAATCGAAAAATTTGATGAGAGCAATGTATTGTTAGCAGTAAGACCTTATGCAACTGATGCTACTTACTGGGATGTATACTTCAACTCTTATAAAGAAATCAAAAAAGCTCTTGGTGAGGCTGGTATACAAGTACCATATCCTGTGGAGAGAGAAATCAAATTCTAAGAGTAGCGAAAAGCTATACAAGAATTATAACCCAATGAAAATACCCTCGGTATCGAAAGATGCTGAGGGTTTTTTAATTGATATCTTTAACCCGATAATGATCCTGTACAATCTGATTTAGAAAGACTTTCGAAGTGATGTGCTCTAGCATAATTGATTGATCTAATTCTCCAAATAGTAATGTTCCTCCTCCTAATAAAATCGGAATTGTTGTTATTCTAAATTCATCTATCAAGCCCTCTGAAAGAAAATTTTGAATGGTTTGGCCGCCGTCAATATATAAGGTATGCCAGCCTTTTTCGTGTATGATTCTCAAGACTTCCTTTAAGCTACCTCGTACCAGAAATACCTTGTTTTCTAAATGTTCCGGTATATCATTAAGAGTATGACTAAGCACAAAAACAGGTTTGGTATAAGGCCATTCAACACCAAAGCTGACGACAGTTTCGAACGTAGTTCTTCCCATAACGATAGCATCTATTTCTGACATCAGCCCATTAAAACCCATATCGTCATTATCTGGATTAGGTATAGCATGTAACCAATCCAAATTCCCATCTTTTCCGGCAATATATCCATCTAGACTTTTTGCGATAAATACTATATTTTTCTTCATGTAAGCTTATGTCTTAAGCAAAAAAAAGCCCTTTCAGCAGTATTAATTACTCAAAGGGCTCTCTTATATGATTTTATTTTTACGACCTACAAATCAAACTTAATACCCTGTGCCAATGGCACGGTATCACTATAGTTGATGGTATTGGTCTGTCTTCTCATATATGCTTTCCAACTATCAGAACCAGATTCTCTTCCGCCGCCTGTCTCTTTTTCACCACCGAATGCACCGCCTATCTCTGCTCCACTCGTACCAATATTGACATTAGCAATACCACAATCAGATCCTGCTGCTGATAAGAAATGCTCCGCATCTTTGAGACTATTAGTCATAATCGCTGAACTCAATCCCTGAGGAACTTCATTTTGAATGGCAACCGCATCTTTAAGATCTCCGGTATATTTTATTAAATATAGTATCGGTGCAAAGGTCTCATGGTGTACGATTTCTTTATCATGTTCTATTTCAGCAATACAAGGTTTGACATAGCATCCACTCGTATAATCTCTACCTTCTAGTACTCCTCCTTCTACTAAAAATGATCCTCCTTGAGCTTTTACGCTCTCAATTGCTGCAAGATAAGTATTCACAGAATCTTGATCGATCAGAGGACCTACATGCATATTTGCATCCAATGGATTTCCAATCTTGAGCTGTCCATATGCTTTTTTGAGTACTTCTTTTACTTGATCATATTGTGACTCATGTACGATGAGTCTTCGAGTAGATGTACATCTCTGACCGCAAGTACCCACTGCTCCAAATACTGCACCTGGCAAGACTATTTTCATATCTGCAGTAGGTGTAATAATGATCGCATTGTTGCCTCCTAATTCAAGAAGAGATTTACCTAATCTACTACCCACTTCTGCAGCTACTATCTTACCCATACGAGTACTTCCCGTCGCTGATATTAGAGGTACTCTTTTATCTTTAGTCATCATCTCACCTACAGTGTAGTCACCAGTAACGATACAACTTACCCCTTCTGGTACATTATTTTTACGCAATACATCATGGAAGATATTTTGACATGCTACGGTACACATAGGAGTCTTTTCGCTTCCTTTCCAGATGCATACATCACCACAAACCATGGCAATCATAGCATTCCAGGACCAAACGGCCACAGGGAAGTTAAACGCAGAAATAATACCCACTACACCTAGAGGATGCCACTGCTCATACATACGGTGAGATGGTCGCTCTGAGTGCATCGTCAAACCATAAAGCTGACGTGACAAACCTACTGCAAAGTCGCAGATATCTATCATTTCTTGGACTTCTCCCCACCCCTCTTGAAGGGATTTTCCCATTTCATAAGAAACTAGTTTACCTAAAGCATCTTTATGTTTTCTCAATGCATCTCCGTATTGTCTCACAATCTCACCACGCTGCGGAGCAGGCATGGTTCTCCATGTGGTAAAAGCAGACTGAGCAGCGCCCATGACCGCTTCATAATCTTCTGCAGAAGTGACACTTACGCTTCCAATCAACTTTCCGTCAACTGGGCTATAGCTATCAATGTAGCTTGATGATGAACCTACGGATTTCGATCCCGTAGAGGTTCCAGAGTTTTTAGCTTCTAATCCAAGTTCCTTTAAAAATGATATATCCATAGTATGGTTAGTTTATTAGTACTCCAAAGGTAATATTATAGATAAGCTTAGGACTGTTTTAAAGTTTCAATTAATTCAAGTTATAAAAACTTCCTCAGTAGTATCGGTATCAATAATAAGTCACAAATCACTGCTGTGATCAAGGTAATAGAAATCAAGATACCTACTTTTACACTTGGTGGATGTATCGAAAACATCATCACCAAAAAGCCAAAAAATAAGATAATACTCGTATAAATAATAGCTTTTCCTGTCTCCGTAAATGTGATGGCAATCGCTTCTTCCTTAGATAGTCCATTGGCTCTAGAAAGCTTATACTTACTTAAAAAATGTATGGTATCATCCACTGCAATACCAAAGGCAATCGCAAATACGATGGATACCCCCGCCTCTAGCTCGATACCTAAATAGCCTAGAATAGCCGCTGCAAATAAGAGTGGAAACAGATTAGGAATTAGTGAGATGAGTAACATTTTGAAACTCCTAAATAAAAGGCCCATCAAGATACTGACTACAATGAGTGCAAGACCTAGACCTTCTAGCAGGTTCTTGGTTATATACTTAGCATTTTTATCCATCAAGAGGCCTGTACCCGTTTGCTTGATTTTGATGATACTGCTGTCTATCTCAGTATCAATATAAGCCTGCATATTATCTCCTAATACTCGAATACTGTCTGCCCCTATGTCCAATATTCTTGTACTTATACGAGTCTTTTTCTTGTCCTTACTGAGTAAAACTGTGGCATCTTGATTAGGCATTTTGTCGATGAGCCGTTTATTTCTTTTGTATTCTCTTTCCGATGACGGGAAAGTGTAGGCTTTTACTTGATTTCCTCCATACATACGATTGATAGACTTATGGACATCTGTAAGCGAAATAATACTTTTTACCTTTCCAGTAGACTTAATCTCTTTCTCTAGCTTATTGATTTCGGATAAGACCTCGTAGCTATCCGCCCGAAGACCATTCTGGGCAAATACCGCATATTCCATTGGTCTAAATCCTGTATAATTTTGCTCAAAAAAGAAAAAGTCTTTCGTCAACTTAGAGTCTACTGGTAAATTGCTCTCTACACGATAATTAGTCGTGATCAAGGAGATACCATAGAGGCACAATACTAATAGCAATAGGGCTCCAGAGACAATTTTTCGGCTATGCCCTTTGGTGATCTCATTCACTTTATGTAGCATACGATCCCAGAAATCATTTTTCTTACGTTCTCGGGTAATCTGTTCTTTTGAAAAGAGTGAAAGCGTGGCGGTAGTCACAAGCACTACAGTAAGGTAGGCAACCATTACCCCAAATGCAGCATTGATTCCAAAATCCTTGATGGTACCGATCTTTGAAGTGGCTAAGGATAAAAATCCTGCAGCAGTGGTCAATGATGTCAATAGTGTTGCCAATCCTATTTCTTTGATGGCCGTCAAGATGGCGGACTCCCTGTCAAAACCTTTATTGAGTTCGTCCAAATATTTATTCATGATATGGACCACATCTGAGGTACCCACAATAAGCATTAATACGGGATACAATGCCGACATGACATTGAGCTCTCTACCAAACATCGCCAATAGGCCCAAAAATATAACTAAACCAAGCCCTATAGAGCTTAGGGCTATAAAAACGCCAATTGGCTTCCGATACAATAAGAACATTATGAAGGCGACCAAAATCACGGATATCACGGTAGACACCACAATATTATGTACTTGCATCTTGACCAGCTCTACCGTGAAGTAAGAAAAACCTAAAGTATGGTACTCCTTAAAATCATACTCTTGATACAATGAATCCAATGAAGTCATCAGCTCTTGAGCCTGTATCAAATTAATGGTATCTATCGTCTTCATAGTCACCGCAAGACTGCGACTATCCTCGGAGATCAACGTGCCTCTGAACCGGTCATCTTCAAGTATTCTTTGCTTATCTTTTGCATAAAGATCTGGTTTGTCCCTGTGGATAATTGGCAAAGTAGTGACACCAAAAGGAGTCTTGACAGGATACTTCATCTGTGTCAAAGACTGACTCGATACAATGTGAGGAAGTGTACGACACTTTAAGGTAAAATCGTGAAAATCAGATAAAAACGTAGAATCAAAAACCGTCTCTTCGCTCTGTACGGCGACCATGAGGAAGTTGACATCATCTTCAAACTCTTCTCTGAATTGCTTGAAAAACTCGGTGTCTTCATCATCCTCTGGAAACAGCTGATCGAAGCTGAATGCGAACTCAATGTTATAGGCAAAAAAGGCACATACGATCGAAAAAATCGAAAAGAAAGCAATGATTACTTTTCGCGATTTTAAGTAAAGTGCCGATAGTTTATTCCAGAGCATAGGTCAGGGTTGTGATAAGATCCAATATCCTGTGTAATAAAACCCTTGAGGTGATAATTGTTCTCAATTTTAGAGTTTAGATCATCGATAATGAAATCTACATTGTAAAACAATACAAAGCTGGTCATCTTTATTTGATCCTGTAATCTGATAAATCAAGCGATGCTCTTGATTTATACGTCTTGACCAACATCCTCTTAATTGATGTTTGAGTGGTTCTGGTTTACCGATACCGTGAAAAGGAGACTTCATGATATCCGTAATGAGATCTTTTACCTTTTTAAGAAGTTTCATATCATGATCCATCCAATACGAAAGATCTTCCCATGCATTTTGCGTAAATACAATTTTCATTTTTTAGAGCTGATCGATATCTACATCTACTAGATCCCTTTTCTTGGCTTGAGCGATTGATTCTAATAGTCGATGTCGGTTAGCTTCTGTCGATAATAAATAGTCTGTTTCGATAAGTGAGTTATATTCGGATATGGACATGATTACTACCGCTTCATCAGAGTCACTACCATTTTTAGGCACTATCAACACTTCTGAAGAATTGATTACATCATCAAAATAATGTTTAATCTTAGATCTAAGGTTCGATATCGAGACTGCTTTCATAAACCATATTTAAAACAAAAATACGTACAATTTTTGGTACCATCAAACTGTCATCTATGTAGTTATTAAAGCCCAATCTTATTATATTACGTAACTATTATCGCAGTATGCTTATACATTACCCCAGTATTAATTTAGTAGCCGGCACCGACGAAGCTGGTCGCGGTTGCCTTGCAGGACCCGTACATGCTGCAGCCGTAATCTTAAAAAAAGACTTTGAGCATCCTCTGCTCAATGACTCCAAGCAAGTACAAGAAAAACATCGCAATGAACTCAGAGCATATATAGAAAAATATGCCATAGCATGGGCGGTAGGAATCGTAGACCACCAAGAAATTGATAAGATCAATATTCTCAATGCTTCTTTTTTAGCTATGCATCGTGCACTGGATCAGCTAAAAATGCGACCTAAAAAGATCATCGTAGATGGTAATCGTTTTCATAAATACCATGATGTCGATCACGAATGTGTAATAAAGGGAGATGGAAAATACCTCAGTATAGCGGCCGCCTCTATCTTAGCCAAGACGCATCGTGATGAATACATGAAAACAATTGCCGCAGAATACCCACAATATGATTGGCACAGTAATAAAGGCTATCCTACTAAAAAACATAGAGCCGCCATTGCAGAATATGGACCTACACCGCATCATCGAATGAGTTTTAGGTTACTGAAAGATGAGCAGTTAGAAATATTTGAAAAAGACCGAGTATGAAAAGGAGAATGTTTACTCGATTAGGCTCTACGGCTCTAGCTGGTACGCTATTAGATACTCCTATCTTCTCTAAGAAAGCAAGAGGCCTTAAAAGAGGTGATTTAGTTGCTCTGATTTGTCCTGCTGGAAAAATCGAAGAAAAAAAACTACAAACAGCTATTCAGAATATAGAATCGCTTGGACTACAGCATACGTACCACCCTAGCGTTTTACATCAACATGGATATCTAGCAGGTAAAGACCACCACCGTATCGCAGATATCCACAGACACTATGCCGACCCAAAAGTCAAAGCAATATGGTGCATCAGAGGTGGCTATGGTACTGCCAGGATAATAGATCACCTTGATTACAAGTTGATCGCTAAAAATCCTAAACCTCTCATCGGTTACAGTGATGTTACGGCCTTGATGCAGGCCATATATCAAGAGACTGGTTCGCCATGTTTTCACGGACCTGTGATCGGATCTACCTTATCTGATTATACACGGACTCATTTATACCCATTGTTTCATCCAGATCAAGCTTTTGATATCCAAGTTAAGCATGACGATTACCAAGTCATATACCCTGGTCAAGTAAAAGGAAGTCTATGTGGTGGTAACTTAACACTATTGGCAAGTCTATGCGGTACTAAATATCAGCTTAACGCTAAAAACAAAATTGTATTCCTTGAAGATATAGGTGAAGAACCCTATCGCATAGATCGAATGTTGACACAGCTTATATCATCTGGGTCGCTAGATGGTGCCCGGGCAGTACTTTTTGGCATTTTTAAGGGTTGTGAGCCAGAAGATGAACACTCATTTACCTTAATGGAAGTGCTCAAGGATCGTATGAAGCGACTTCAGTTACCCTCTGCCTATGGTTTTCCTATCGGGCATATCAAGAATCAATGTACTTTAGCGATTGGTAAGGAGGTGCAGGTTGATATAAAAGACGGAACATTAAAAATAACGTGACTTTTTTAATCATTTAAGGTAGTTACTCCTATACGTAGATTTACGTAAAATCAATTTCTTACAGGATACGGTAACAAAATTGTTTATAGTATTTATTATACTTATATACCAATTAAAAACACCGTGAAAGCGATCATCATTGAAAACGAGCGACCTGCGTTGCAGCTCCTGCAATCTATTATATCTGATTTTTACACTAAAATAGAAGTGGTAGCTGATGCTGCCAGTATTTATACAGGTGTAGAAGTCATTGAAAAAGAAAAACCAGATATTGTCTTTCTTGATATTGAATTAGACGATGGTAAAAGTTTTGATTTGCTTAATCAACTAAGCTATAAAGACTTCTATCTCATATTTACTACTGCCTATTCAGAGTTTGCCCTACAGGCCTTTGACCACAACGCCATCGACTATGTACTTAAGCCCTATACACCCAAACATATTGTACGTGCCATCAATCGTGTAATCGAGCGAGATATAAAGTCATCAAGCTTCAAGGAGCTTGAAAAGGCAATAAATACTAATCAAAACAGACAGCACATCCAACTATCTACTAAAGAGGGTATCAAAATATTTGACAGACAAGACATCATCTATTGCGAAGCACATCAAGCATACTGTAAGGTTATTCTGACAAATGAAAAAACGGTACTTGTAAGTAAATCATTAGCTGCGGTAGAATCACTTTTAAAGGATGCTAACTTCAGCAGACCCCACACTAAATACCTCGTAAACCTCTCCCATATCGCAGAAGTAACACATGCCGATGGCGGATACGTATTACTCAAAAATGGTCAGCAGATACCTCTGTCAAGGAGGAAGAAAGCCATGTTCATTAATAAACTACGTTTTATGCTTTAATCAATAGAATAGTCAATTATGGTTTGGTGGATCTGTGTAGGTATTATTTTGGGGTTCTTATTTCCTGCAGTGAATTTACTGGGTCGCCAAAATAAAGAATACCTCAGCTTCTATATCCTTTACATAATCTCAACTGCAATATTTTATTCAATCGTAAACCTGAAATATGGTGCAAATGATCAAACGTATTCAACTGGGATTGAAAGTGTATTTCCTTTAGAAAGGGGGTTAAATATGCTTTCGATCACATTTTACATGATTTTTTTACGAGTATTCATTCCTAAAGTAGACCCCTCTCTTTTAACCTTTAAAAAACTCATCAGCTTAAATATTATTATGATGGTACTGTTTTGTCCAATCATGACTATTTTGGACATAAATAGCCAATTTGATATATCAAATATAATTCTACTTGTTACAGGATTGATCGCACAAATAATTACTGTTTTTATAATAATAATACTTTTAAGAAGTTCTTTTTTAATAACAAATTTAATGGGTTGGGGGTTTCTGGCTATTGTAATTGGAAACTTTATAGGAATGACTTTTTATGTTTATGATACTAATCATACTATTATTTCGAATCCTCATCAACCCGTAGTAATAGCAGTAATTATTGAACTCGCGATTTTCAATTACGCCCTTTCAAGCTATAATTCGATAGAGAGAATAAATTTAATTGAAGAAAAATTAGACCTTGAAAAATCTGCCCTAGCAGCACAGATGAATCCTCATTTTATATTCAATTGTCTTAACTCCATCCAGCATTTTATTATGAAAAATGATAAGGAGTCAGCGATGG
>JAHDGW010000086.1 GCA_020631635.1 Saprospiraceae bacterium | reverse complement strand
AGTATGGAGCGTCTATCCCATATTGTAAAACGCCAGCTACACTTCCATCCAAAAAGTTTGGAACTTGTGCTGTATACACATTTATAAAATCAATAAAATTGGGGTCTATATCTTCGGCGCTTGATTGATCTACGTCACTGTCAATAGGGATATCGTTAATAAAAGATTTGATGAGCGTTTTCGAATAATCAAAATGACCGCCTACACCATGAATTGTAACACTAGCTCCCTGTAATACGTTTCTATGAATATTAAAACCTGGCAATGCACCAATATGAGATATTAGATTGTCATTTTCATTCTGTTTGATATGGTGCTCCGTAATTTTATACCCAGAAATACCAGAATCATATACAAGCATAGACTCCCCACGGAGTTTAATTTCTGGTGGCCTATACCATCGGTCCAGGAGTACATAAGTTTCATCTTTTCTTGGTAATGTTTCTAAGCAACTGAATCCCAGATACGATATTTAAAGTCGGGAAGAATCACTAGATAATTCTAGCTCAAAAATTCCATCAAAATCAGTATTAGTGCCATTGTTAGTTCCTTTTTCTAAAACAGTCGCGGCAATTAAGGCTTCACCTTCCATATCTTGTACCACACCACGTATCCGGATTTGAGCATAGTTTTTTCCTATGACAAAAAAGACTAATAAATATGTAATTATCCCTTTCATACCTCTATCTCTAAATTCGCTAGTGCTAGTCACCAAAGTCGCAAAACAATTCCTAACAAACATGAAGTAAAAATGAAATATAACTAATTATCAGATCTAAAATTCGCGATGTCGCATTTTATGCCTCATAATTCTCTTTAACGAATTCAAGACGAAGAGAAACTCTACTTGAAAAAGAAATCACTATTTTTATACTATGAGAATATGGTCTATCCTTTTACTACTATACCTAGGTTCATTAAAGATAACTGCCCAAACGACTTTAGAGCTTGAAGAAAGCACCCTTACCGAACGTGAAGTCGCCGTAGGCATTCAAGTGCCATGGGAAATGCTGTATGGCCCTGATGACCATCTATGGATTACGGAAAAAAGGGGAAGAGTTTTAAGATTGGAACCCAACTCTGGAGTATCAGAAACTGTCCTAAATATTGAAAACCTAGTAGAGGCAGATAGTGAACCCGGACTATTGGGGATGGCTCTACATCCTGATTTTGAAAATGTACCTAAAGTGTATTTGGTCTATAATTACATCGAGGGATTTTTTAATATTAGAGAGCGACTTGTAAGTTATGATTGGGATGGTACGAGCTTGACTAATGAAGTCATTTTACTCGATGATATCCCAGGAGGAAATATCCATAATGGAACAAGATTATTGATATCAAGAGACGATAAAATCCTTATGACTACCGGTGATATCGGTAATGGTGGACTCTCTCAAGATCAATCAAATATCAATGGCAAGCTCCTAAGAATAAATCTTGATGGAAGTATTCCCGATGATAATCCTGATCCAAATAGCTATATCTACAGCTACGGACATCGTAATAGTCAAGGGCTTGCTTATGGACCAGACAATCTACTCTACTCTTCTGAACATGGAGCTCAGTCATCAGATGAATTTAATCTTATCGAAGAAGGTGGCAACTATGGATGGCCAAATGTGCAAGGAGCTTGTAATACAACGTCAGAGATCAACTTTTGCAATACCTTTAATGTGAAAGAACCTCTAGCAGAATGGTCTCCTTGCGTTGCTGTGAATGACCTCCAATATTATGATCATCCTGCGATACCTGAGTGGCAAGGTAGTATGCTGATGGCAGTACTTGGAGGCTTTGCTAAATTACCTCGTATATCAGTACTCAAACTTAGCGCAGATGGTCAATCAGTTGAAAGCGAAGAGCGATATTTTGAGAATTACGGCAGATTACGAGATATTTCTATCAACCCTCATACGGGAGCCATATACTTTGCCACCAACGGAAATAGCTACCCGAGCTCAGGGCCTAATAAGATTATTGAATATCGAAATTTAGCCTTTTCTGGAGTAAATACCTCTGATATAAATATTCAGGACGCCATCAAGATAAAGGCTAATCCTATCATCAATAACCAACTACAATTTCAGTTAGATCCCATCTTTAGAGATGGTCAATATCAAATCATATCATATAATGGTTACTTGGCGTTAAGTGGCTCTACCTCTAATGATCTTAATATGAATCTTGACTGTACGGCTCTCTCTTCTGGTAGTTACTTTATCAGAGTAATTCAAGATGGTAAGGTGAGTACTAAGAGTTTTGTTGTGGCACGTTGATATTTTAAGCCACAAAGTGTACGGAGGATACAAAGTCTTTTAGAGATAAAAATCGAAATTGCAATATTTTGAATCTTTGAGCTAAAGGGGCTCACTACCAATATTAACTAATTAACCATTCAACTAAACCCTCCTCCCTTTCCAATCTACCTTGAATGGCAACAGAGCCACGAAGCCAGAAAAGACAATATGCAACATATGCAGGGGTGCTAAAAAGATATACCACTTAGTATCTCTTGCTCTTCCAAAAAAGTCCGCAATTTGATAGAGATAAAGGTAATCTACAGCCCACTTGCACAACATCTGAAATAGTGCAATAAACAAAGTCAAGAAACCCGTACATGGTGCTAATATGAGATTGAGCAGGATACTACAATTAATCAAAAAAGTTGGTACCAAAACACTGTAAATTCCCTTTTGAGGATATGCACTAGATTTGGACGCCCATCTGATACGTTGAGTTATAAATCCTGATACCGTAGACTCGGCCTGCGTGGTCACGACAAGCTCTTTAGATTTAATAAAACCTACTGATCTTGGATTTTCTAAAGCTATATTTTGAATTAAAAACATATCATCCCCAGAAGCTAAATGATTCTGATCATACGCCGCTTTTTTGAGCCTTAGGAATACTGATTTCTTGAAAGCCATATTGGCACCATTGGCCATATGATATTGTTGACTTTTAATGCCGTGTAAAGTTGCGCCCATGGTACCTAGCAGGTCACAAGACTGGAAACGATGAAAAAATGAATCATTTTCCTCAAACATCACAGGCATAGCTACGAAGTCTAGCTTGCGCTTAGCTATTACTTGACTCAATACCTCAAGCCAGGTTGTCCTGACTATACAGTCTGCATCGGTCGTCACGATCCATCCGTGCTGAGCCAGATTTACAGCCTTGGCTATTGCGGCTTTTTTACCATAAGATTGATCATCTAATCGTAAGAGTCTTACTCCATCTCCGGCAAAGCTTTGTACCATCTCGGCGGTGCTGTCTGTGCTATGATCATCAACTATGATTACTTCATATTGGTCTTTTGGATAATCACATGCTAGTATGCTATGGATACAAGCTTTGATACAAGAGGCTTCATTGCGAGCTGCAACTATGATACTGAACTCTATATTTGAAATCGTGGGACTATTTTCAGCTGTTATTTCCTCTGATGATTGCCATGAGGTCAATATTCCCAATAGCATCAATACATAATATATAGCTAATCCTGCACAGAGGAAAAAGTAGGCAATAATCACAGTCTAATCGAATAATTGCTCATAATCCGAGGATGAAGAATTCGATTGTTTGCTTGTTTGTTTATTAAGATTCGGAAGCTCTAAAAAATCATTTTCCTCTTCAACTTCTTCATACTGAGTATATTCATTTTTCTTTTCGAGCATACCTTTGAGCTTATAACTCGTGTAAGCTTTGAAAAGTAAGAAGAGAGAAACCAACGGAAAACCAAAGAACGTGAGCAATACCATGAGCACTGCCATCACCGCATTTTTTTGAAATAATCCTATGATATACTTCCCATAGTTGACTACTACTTTATAATCCAAAAACAGGGCTATAATCAATAAAAAAGGTGCCGCAACTGATAGCCAGGTATATAATTGGCCAGCCACCCAGAAAAGTCCGAAGAAAAGTGCGATAATCATGATCAATGCTACAACGCCTCCAAATGGACTACGATTAGAATTATATTGAAATAAGGTCATTCGATATTAAATATTGTCTGTTGATATAACACCTTTCCTGCTCCTAAATATCCCAAAAGCAAGATTATTTATATAAAAATACTCAATTATGGCTCAAGAACTTCCTCTGCATCGACGAATTGCATTTCGTACAACTCTTTGTATCGACCATCTACTTCCTTTAGAAGTTCGTCATGTGATCCGTATTCGAGTCGTTTACCATCGCCCATGACTAAAATTTTATCTGCATGCTTGATGGTGGTCAATCTATGTGCAATGATGATACTCGTTCTTTTATCTATCAATTTCTCAATGGCATGTTGTATAACGGCCTCAGTTTGTGTATCAATACTTGACGTGGCTTCATCCAATATTAGTATCCTTGGATCAAAAACCAACGCTCTCGCAAAAGAAATCAATTGTCGCTGACCTACAGAGAGATTGAGTCCTCTCTCCGTGATATGAAAATCATAGCCTCCTGGTAAATCGTCTATATAGATATCAGCACCTATGGTTTCGGCTGCATGTTTCACTTGCTCCAAGGTGATACTTTCATCTTTGAGTCTAATATTATCAAACACCGTCCCGTTGAACAAAAATACATCTTGAAGTACAATTGATGTCTGACGACGCAGACTATTCAGTTCGTAAGATCGGATAGGTGTATTATCAATCAGCACTTCGCCCCTTTGAAACTCATAAAACCTGGATAAAATATTTATGATGGTCGTCTTACCGCTTCCTGTGCTTCCCACAATCGCTAAAGTCTCCCCTGCCTTGATATCAAAACTTAAATCTTGAATAACGTCGCGATTGCCATCATAACTAAAGCCAACATGATCAAATTTGATATCGCCATTTAGCTCTTCTGCTATGATGTTTCCTTTGTCTTCTATCTGATCTGTATTATCCAAAATGGCATAGATACGATCAGCTGCTACTAGTCCCATTTGTAAAGTATTAAACTTATCAGCTAACATACGGACTGGCCTAAAAAGCATATTCAGATATACGGGAAAAGCAACCAATACTCCAAAAGTCACACCACTATCATCTAGGTAGCTACCCGCTCCCCACCATATCATGAGGGCCAATGCTGCGGCACTAATTATATCTACAACAGGAAAAAAAACAGCATAGTAAAGTATGGCATTAAGGTTGGCTTGCGTATAAGATCTATTGATCTCCTTAAACCGTTCTTTCTCTTGCTCTTCTGCATTGAATATTTGCACGATTTTCATACCTGAGATACGCTCTTGCAAAAAGGCATTCATCCTCGATATTTCTGCTCGGACAACTTGAAAAGCCGAACGAACTTTCTCTTTAAAAATATAGGTAGCAATGATCAAAAATGGAAGCGTGGTCAAGCAAATCAAGGTCAACTTCCAGC
Source organism: Saprospiraceae bacterium (assembly GCA_020631635.1). Taxonomy (GTDB): domain Bacteria; phylum Bacteroidota; class Bacteroidia; order Chitinophagales; family Saprospiraceae; genus JAHDGW01. The sequence goes on along the minus strand of JAHDGW010000086.1, from coordinate 6,436 downwards.
TAGTAATTAACATGACCGTAATTATCACAACGATTGCTAGTATATCTGCGATAATTGTAAGGAAACCCTGGGAGAACAAGGTGTTGATAGTTTCCACGTCATTTATAGTTCGTGTCGTAGTCGTTCCAACGGCGGTCTTATCAAAAAAACCTAGTCTTAGACTATTGATATGCTTAAATACTTTGATCCTAAGATCCCTGATCGCTAATTGCCCTAGTAGCGCAGATCGATGTATAAATAGATACCTGAGTAGCACATTGACCACAATAAAAATTAAGAAAAGTTGGATCCAATATCCGATACCATCCAAACCACCGCCAGTGATATGGTTATCAACAATCTGTTGAATGATCATGGGTCTAGCAACATTGAGAGGAGCAAGTACGACTGCCAGAAACAAACACAAAATAAATAAGCTCCGATACGGTCTAGCCAACTGCAGTACCCTAGCCAATAAGCCAAGATCCAATTTCTTTTTCTGCTGTTTTTGCTCTCTCATATCTTAATGCAAAGTAACATATATTCTTCGCAATGGTTTGGATAATAAGCTTAGTGCTTTACAACATCCCTTCATCAGCAAAACTATAGTATCCATCATCTGTCACGATTAGGTGATCATTTACCTGCATATCTAGTAGCTTGGCAGCCTCAGAAATTCTCTTCGTTACTTTAATATCTGCGGCACTAGGTCTTAGATTTCCCGATGGATGATTATGAACTAAAATCAGAGTACTTGCGAGATGAGCGATCGCAGATTTTAGTATTGGCCGAGTATCTACAATAGTACCAGAGACTCCACCCTTGCTGATCAATTCTAATTTAATAACATGCCCCGCGCGATCCTGTAATATGACCCAAAACTCCTCTAACCGAAGATCCAATAATTTGGGCTTGACCACCTCATAAGCGTCGGCGCTACATGTGATTTTTTTCTTTTTGGTTTTTTTGGTATCTTTTCTGCGTCGCCCCAGCTCTAAAGCAGCTATAATACTGATTGCTTTCGCCTCTCCTACTCCCTTAAATTGAGTCAAGTCTTTTACTTCTAATTTACTGAGTTCAAATAAATCGTTATTTACGGATTGTAATATTCTTTGCCCTAATCCAACAGCAGTCTCTTCTCTCGATCCTGAACCCATTAAAATGGCAATGAGTTCGGCATCGGTAAGGTTTTGCCTACCGATGGCTAAGAGCTTTTCACGTGGACGGTCATCCTCAGCCCATGATTTGATGTTAAAGTTTTGATTGTAATTTTTCATACTTCCCTTTTATGATAACCTTACCAAAATAGGTAAAATTTATAAAAAAGAAATATCCTACAACATCCCAAGAGCCTTATCCAAATCAGCAATTAGGTCATCAGCATCCTCTACTCCGACGCTTAGTCTAATCAATGAATCAGTCAAACCGACTTTCATACGCTCTTCCCTAGGAATAGACGCATGTGTCATACTGGCGGGATGCCCGATCAAAGATTCTACACCGCCTAAAGATTCGGCAAGTGAAAATAAATGTGTATTACTCAGTACTTTGACCGCAGCTTCTTCTGAATTTTGCTCCAAATCAAACGATACCATACCACCGAAATCTTTCATTTGACTTTTGGCTACTTCATGATGAGGGTGAGAAGCGAGTCCAGGGTAATATACTTTGGATACCGCCTTATGCCCTTGAAGAAATGCAGCAACTTTAGCCGCATTTTCACATGATCGCTGGACTCTTAAGTGTAATGTTTTGATACCTCTCAATATTAAGAAACAATCCTGTGGCCCTGGCACGGCACCTACCGCATTTTGTAAAAATCGTAATTGATCCCCAAGTTCTTTATCTTTAGAAATCACCGCTCCATGCACCACATCACTATGACCACCCAAATATTTTGTAGCAGAATGAACTACTAAATCTGCACCTAAATCAAGTGGATTTTGCAAATATGGACTGGCAAATGTATTATCCGCAACTACTATAATATCTTTTCCATGCAGTTTTTGTGCTACTGCCTTGATATCGATGATATTCAACATAGGATTAGTAGGTGTTTCTATCCACACCATCCTTGTGTTTTCGGTAATATGATCCTCTACATTACCACCAGCACTGAGATTTACGAACTTAAATTTTATACCGTACTTACCAAATACCTGTTGCATCAACCGATAAGTTCCTCCATAAAGGTCATTGGTGGAGATCACTTCGTCACCAGGCTTCAAGAGCTTCAATATAGCATCTGTAGCTGCTAGTCCGCTACCGTAGCATATGGCTTGATTTCCATTTTCTAAGGCAGCTAGATTCTCTTCTAAAACTGATCTTGTAGGATTTTGAGTACGGGCATATTCATACCCTTTATGCTCTCCTGGACTATCTTGAACATAAGTCGAGGTCTGAAATATAGGAGTCATAATCGCTCCTGTAGAAGGATCTGGATGCACTCCGGCATGTATTACTTTAGTATTGAATTTCATGTGTTTATTTTTTTCTGAGCTTCGCATTTTCCAAAAAAAAGTTTAGCACTTATGGAACCGCTCTACCCTATCATAAACTTATCTAATCATATCTCTTTGTGATATTTTGATTAAATAAGTTTATCATCATTTCATATCAATCCTTTTTTAGGTTTAATGAAGGAGTATCATATTTGAGTACCCAAAATGTTTTGATGGCAATGCCGATAGTCAAAATTTGTCTGTAGAGGCACAACTTATGCATTCACATACATGACCTCTTTCACTGCTTGTATCACCTTAGCAGGATTTGGCAACCATTCTTCTACTAGAGTAGGAGCATAAGGTAATGATGTATCCGCAGAGTTCACTCTTACTACCGGTGCATCTAGATAATCAAATGCATATTTCTGTACTTCGTATGCAACTTCTGAAGAAACGCCAGCGAATGGCCATGCCTCATCTACCACTACTACTCTATTGGTCTTTTTTACTGACTCTACAATAGTGTGATAGTCTAATGGTCTAATCGTACGTAAGTCAATCACTTCAGCACTGATGCCTTCTTTTTCTAGCTCGGTCGCTGCGGTTTTCACCACTTCCATCATCTTATTGTAAGATACGATGGTTACATCCGTACCTTCTTTTCTTACTACCGCTTTACCTATAGGCACTAGGTATTCTTCCTCAGGTACTTCTCCTTTGAGACCATACATACTTTCTGATTCCATAAAGCATACCGGATCTCCGTCTCGGATAGCAGATTTCATAAGACCTTTTGTATCATAAGGATCTATACAAGAAATTACTTTTAACCCCGGACAGTTAGCCATCCAACTTTCAAACGTTTGGCTATGTTGCTGCGCCAATTGACCGGCCGAACCTGATGGTCCTCTGAACACAATAGGACAAGAAAATTGACCCGCTGATTGTGATAGGGTCTTAGCCGCGTTATTTACGATCTGATCGAAAGCCAAGATTGCAAAATTCCACGTCATGAATTCTACGATAGGTCTGAGTCCATTCATAGCTGCACCTACACCAATACCGGCAAATCCAAGCTCAGCGATAGGAGTATCTATGACTCTTTTAGGACCAAACTCGTCGAGCATCCCTTTACTCACTTTATAAGCACCATTATACTCTGCTACTTCCTCTCCCATTAAAAAAACGGATTCATCACGACGCATTTCCTCTGACATCGCTTCTCCGATGGCTTCTCTGAGGGTAATTATTCTAGACATGGTTTTTGACTTTTTGTTAAATCGACTGCAAAAGTATAAAAGTATTAACGGTTATCAGAGTCCGTAGTTGGGAAAAACTTATTCTTTATCAGAAAAGTGGGCTTTCAAATCAAATCCTCCAAAGGTACCACTCGACATAAACAAGAGCATCTGCGCTCTTTTTTCCAATGCCTTGATGTATTCATGCATTGATGCTTTATCCCCAATAACCCTAAGATTTGGATGTTGAAAGGCACTCTTTATCAACTCCTGATCAATATCAGGACGATTTTTCATCTTGAGCGTATGTTGATCAAAAAACACTACTGCTGCATCAGCAGCATCTAGACTCTGATTATATTCTGGTAGAAAATCTTGATTGAGGCTAGAGTACGTATGTAGTTCTAAACATGCTACAAGAAGTCTATCCCCATATTGCGTCTTGACGGCCGTGGTGGTTGCTTTTACTTTAGATGGAGCATGAGCAAAATCAAGAAATACATCAGTGCTGCTATCTGAATATAACAATTGTAGTCTTTTGGCAGCACCACTGAATGTGGTCATCGCGGTGAAAAATGATTGATCATCAATGCCTAACTCGGCACATACGAGGTATGCCGCTTCTAGATTTTGCATATTGTGAGCACCAAATATTCTTAAAGTTTCGCTCGTATCGTTATGGCAAATCTTACCATTTTTATCCTGATCAAAACCAATATAAGATTTTTTTCTACCACTATACTCTGATACAGCTTCGGCAATCATTCTTGTATCGTAATAAAACAAGACTCCATCTGTTGAGATACTTTTCGCGAAAAGCGAAAACTGCTCTTTATAATGATCAAACGTGGGAAAAACATTGATGTGATCCCAAGCAATACCTGTAATGACTGCGATGTGAGGATTGTAGTGTAAGAACTTGGGCCGTCTATCCAGCGGCGAACTAAGATATTCATCACCTTCGATCACTATTATGGGTGCATCGCTTAATTGTACCATATGATCAAATCCATCTAACTGAGCGCCGACGAGGTAGTCAAATGCCATATTTTGAGACTTCAATACATGCAGTATCATGGAGGTGGTAGTGGTTTTTCCATGCGAACCGCCGATAACAATTCTCTTTTTGCCCATTGATTGCTGCGCTATAAATGCAGGATAGGAATATATATCTAAGCCTAATGATTGAGCCTTGATCAATTCTGGATTATCAACTTTGGCATGCATACCTAGTATCACCGCATCGATATTCTCATCTATTCGAGATGCATCCCATCCAAATGACTCAGGTAAGAGACCTGCATTTTGAAGTCGTGATCTAGAGGGCTCGTATATCTCATCATCTGATCCAGTAACCATATGTCCATTCTTGTGGAGTGCAAGCGCAATGTTGTGCATGGCAGCACCTCCGATAGCAATTAAGTGTATACGCATAAACTAAAAAGTGATCATTGTCGTTATTAAGTCTCGAAGTGCAAAGGTATTTAAATGATATTTAAATAAATTCTAATACTTTTGTGCCTCGAAAAACGCTTAAAATTGAACAAATGAAAAATCGAAATGGACTTAAGGGACTAAGCTGGTTTTTTGCTCTCGCAATTATCGTATCCGTCATGACTTCTTGTAACAGAGGTGGACAGGGCTGCCCTAACAACTTTAAAATCAATCCCATTACAAGCATTTCTTTATTGAAATAAGTGTTATGAATCATTGGATCGCGTTAGACTCTCCAGAGTCTTTGTATTCTTTAACGGAGAAGTCAAGGGAGAAAACCTGTTTAATACTCAAACACAGCACTACCTGTCCTATCTCAGGGATGGCAAAAATGAGACTCGAAGATCACATCGATGAGCTTGCTGAGCCGTTGGAGCTTTATTATTTAGATTTATTGAGCTATCGTCCGATTTCTAATGCAATCGCAGAGCAATTTGATGTACATCATGAGTCTCCTCAAGTGTTATTGATCAAAAACGGAGAGTGCTTTTTTGATACTTCTCACTTTGATATTACGGTATCAGAGATCAACGATGCTTTAGCTTATCAAAATGCCCAAGCCTAGTAACGAGATCATACGATCTCAGGATGGTTCTCATACCTTGATGAGTGGTCAGTTTGATACTACTTATCATAGCACTCATGGGGCTATTCAGGAAAGTAATCATGTATTTATAGAGGCTGGATTAGATTATCTTGTAGATATCAAACCTGATATTGAACCCATCCATATTTTTGAAATGGGATTTGGTACAGGGCTTAATGCTTTGCTTTCATTACTATGGGCAGAACAACATCAAAGAACCATTATATATCATAGCATCGAGGCTTATCCCATAGAAAAAGCCACGTGGCAAGCTGTTAATTATCCCGAATTGCTGCACATCGAACCTCAGCGCTTTCACCAGTTACATGAAGTTTCTTGGAATGAGAGATGCGGGATTACTTCTAACTTTCACTTGCATAAAATATCATCTCCAATAGAAGAACTAGATCTCAATCAGGATATCGATTTAGTATTTTATGATGCTTTTGGCCCAGGTACCCAAGAAGAACTTTGGCGTCCACCAGTGCTGAATATTACAACGGATCTAATCGTAAAAGATGGCGTATTGGTCACCTATTGTGCTCAAGGAGCATTCCGCAGGCATCTCATAGCTCTGGGGTTTGATGTAGCTAGACTTGATGGCCCTCCAGGTAAAAGGCAAATGATACGGGCGGTGAAAGGTTAAGGTGTTAAGCTGTTAAGCTGTTAAGCTGTTAAGCTGTTAAGCTGTTAAG
>JAHDGW010000085.1:9793-11914 GCA_020631635.1 Saprospiraceae bacterium | reverse complement strand
ATTATCATTGAGCTGAATACTTATGAGCTTCACAATTTGGGCTCGGATATCCGGATCATAGATGGGAAACATAGTCTCAATTCTATGGTGTAGATTACGTACCATCCAGTCTGCAGACGAAAGATATATTTTCTGATCATTTCCTGTGCCAAATATGAATAATCTAATATGCTCCAAAAATCGATCAACGATACTGATACCATCGATATTATCACTGACCCCTGGCACATTGGGTACTATGGAGCATATACCTCTAATGATCAATTTGACAGGTACGCCTACTTGACTAGCTTTATAAAGCAGTTTGATCATTTCCTCATCCTGAATACTATTCATCTTCAAAATAATCAGAGATTTCTCACCTCTCTTTGCCTTATCGATTTCCTCTTGTATAAGACTTTTGAGCTTTTGTTTTAAGTTGAACTTTCCTACCGCCAAGTGTATAAAGGGCTTAGATGGTAATTGCTTAGTCTCTAGATAGGCAAAAACTCTAGTAGCTTCACTGGTCAGCCTTCTATCGGTGGTGAATATTCCTATATCACTATACACTTTAGCAGTATCTTCATGGAAGTTACCCGTACTTAGGTAGTTATAGATTCGCGGACCGTCACTTTCCATTCTCCTCACTAGAGCAAGCTTACAATGTACTTTGAGTCCAGGCATGCTGTAATGAACATTTACACCTGCCTGCTCCAGTTTTTCGCCCCAGCGTAGGTTAGCTTCTTCATCAAATCGTGCTTTTATCTCTACAAAAGCAGATACTTGTTTTCCCGCTTTCACAGCATTCATCAATGCATTCATGATCCGTGACTCTTTAGCCACCCGGTACTGAATGATCTTGATATGTGTGACATTTGGGTCTCTAGAGGCGTCCTCAAAAAATTTAACTACTGACTCATAGCTATGGTAAGGTACATGTACCATGTGGTCTTTAACCTTAATCTCATCAAAAATAGACTCTGCATTTTCTAAGACATATTTTTTGAGCGGCGGTAACGGAATATCAAGTAAGTGTTCCATACCAAAGTTCGGAAACTTAAAGAAGTCAGAATTATTATGATAACGACCTTCTGGTAACAAATCAAAGGTTTCAAGATCAAAGACCTCAGTGAGGTAGCTCAGTAAATGCTCCGGCATTTCACGATCATATACCATACGAGAAGCAGGACCCACATCTCGTTTATTTAAACTTCTTTTTACCTTATCGATCAAGTCTCCACTATACTCATCATCGATGTAAAGCTCCGCATCTCTAGTAAGTTTGATACCATAAGTATCTATCACTTCAAAACCCGGAAATATGTACTGTATACTATGTCTTACGATATCATCTAGCATGATGATTTCTTTATTGTGGCTACCTTCAGCTACCGGCAACTTTATAAATCTCGGAAAATAATCAGATGGTATTTTTACAATGGCATAATGTGCCTCAGCTGATTTTTCTCTATCTCGCAGGTTCAGTGCTAAGTAGAGTGCTCTATTATTGAGAAAAGGTTTTATTTTATTACCAATCAATAATACAGGTTGCACAAAAGGCAACAGTTTATCCTTAAAGTAATCCTCTACAAACTCTCGCTGTATCTTATCTAAGTCTAGACGTCTTTTCAGGACTATACCATGTTGTTTTAGGGAGGGCACAATATCATCTTCAAAAATGCGAGAGAATTCTTCTTGTTGAGTATTTACAATATTGGTGATCTCATCCAAAATATCTTTGGGATTGAAATGGATTTTTTTTCTTGTTTTTTTTCCAGCTCGTTCTAAGTTTCTATGATTGGCGACACGTACTCTAAAAAATTCATCCAAATTGGAACTGTAAATGGCTAGAAATTTTAATCGCTCAAATAAAGGAACGGATAAATCTTTTGCTTCTTGAAGCACTCTATAATTGAAAGATAACCAGCTAATGTCACGATGTATATACGGGGTAATCTGCTTCATAAATCAGAATAATTTGAGTTGATCAATAGATGGTATCTTATGATTCGCAATGCTAAAATTTGATATTTTTTGACAGCATTCGATAAGAAAATCACACATATCGGGTGCTAAGATATTATTGGGTTCATGAACTAAAAAGAATACTTCCTTTAATCCCAACTTTTTCATTTTTTGTAA
>JAHDGW010000085.1:0-9783 GCA_020631635.1 Saprospiraceae bacterium | reverse complement strand
CCATTCGTGTAAAATCGCTTTTTATTAGATTATTACCAACCCATCGAATCACCAATTGGTCTTGAGATAGGATATTATGGACGCCTATTCGAAAACCTGCAACATCTGTCACCACAACAGATGCCGACCATTGTTTGGATTTTTCTAATAGCCATTTCTTTTTTTCTTCATTTTCAAACCAAGATGGATGTCTAAACTCTATAGACACAGGTATCTCAGCACTCCATTGCTCAAAGAAGAGATCTAGTACTGCCACTCGAGAAGTATCAAAATACTCGGGCATCTGAATAAAACAAGTGCCTAGTTTATCACCAAATTCAGCGATAGCATCGATATAACTAAAGATAAGTCCTTTGGACAAACCTAGATCTTTTGCTTGGCTGATACCGCGAAATACCTTGGGGCAAAACTGAAAATCATCGGCTGTCTCTTCTCGCCATTTGATAATGGTTTCTATTTTAGGTATGGTATAAAAACTACTATTTAGCTCAACGGTCTTATACTTTTGAGAGTAGATATTCAAAAAATCAGAAGCTTTTGATTGACTAGGGTATAGAGAGCCTTTCCATTCTTTCGTTGACCACCCCGTACACCCTACATTGATAATGAGCTCACCTGTATTAGGGGAGAGTTGCAAATTATTAAATATTTCATGATCAAAACTAAAGTCTATTGATTCAGGATTATCCACGCTACCAAACTTCATAATAGACTTCTTATGTTTTGCTCAATCCAATAACGACCAAAAATCAATATAGATTTCATTTGGTACAATTATCGATTGTGATACTTTTGCACTCACAAAATCATAACTATGAGAATTGCGATAACTACACTTGTATTCACTACTTTTTGGGTGATCAACTTATCAGCTCAGTTTAGTGTAGACTTAGACTCCTTCAGTGTTACCGCTAACCAAATAGAAAAGCCAATATTGGAGACAGGTCGCAGTATAAGCGTAATATCTGCTAAAGAGATTGAAAGACTGCCTGTTCAAACTGTTGAAGAACTCTTGAGATACACCGCTGGAGTCAATCTAAATGCACGAAACAATTTTGGAGTGCAGACTGATATCGGCATACGCGGATCTACTTTTTCGCAAGTGATTGTATTACTTGATAATGTGAGAATTAATGGCCCATTGACTGGACATTTTAATAATAACATACCGGTGTCTCTTCATGAGATTGCACATATTGAGGTTCTCAAAGGCTCGGCGGCGGCGTCTTTTGGAGCTGACGCCGTAGGAGGTGTAATTCATATCAAAACGAAAACCTATGTTGATGATATAACTGAGGGTAATTCGATCTCTGGAAATATAGGAGCGGGATCAAATAACTCAACTTTTTCAGATATCGGAGCATCATCGGGAAATTCGAGATTTGTGATTAGTGGTTCTGTAAAGACTAGTATCTCTGAAGGAGAGCAATTAGAAAATCCAAATTTTCTAGTGGGTATATCAGAAGATAGTTTATTTAATAATTACTTTGATGTGCGATCTTACTCATTAGCTTCAAAGGCAAAGATCAATGATCAATGGCAGTGGTACGGTCGAGTATCTTTAGATGATAGAGACTTTTCAGCTAAATACTTTTATACCAGACTTTCTTTTGATGAAAGTACGGAGAGAGTTCAGTCTAAATGGTTTCAAACTAGCTTGATGCATCGAGGAGTTCAATCTAGTAATAATCTTACACTAGCACTGGCCACCACTAGGGACAAGTTCATTTTCAATCCATTATTTGCATCCAATGAGAATACTACCAATCAATGGTCCTTAATTTATAATCATCAAAATATCATCAATTCAAAACTAAAATACTCCGTTGGCAGTCAGATTATTTACAAGGATATGGAAAGCTTGGATAGAGGCGATCGTGAAAACCTAAACTATGGTTTGTATATGACTGCTGATTATGCAATCAGTAATCGGTGGAATCTGACAGCAACAATTAGAGGTGAGCAAGATGACAATTTTGGTTTCGAAATTATTCCACAACTCAGCACTGCTTATCAATTGAAAGATTGGACAATCCATGCATCTGCTGGGAAATCGATAAGGTCTGGTGATTTTACTGAAAGATTTATTGCAAGCCAAATTGACTCTCTAGGTGCTGGAAGAAATGTAGGTAATCCCGATTTAGAAGCAGAAAGAGCATGGAACTATGACTTAGGCTTTACTTATCATGGACAAAGTAATTTACAATGGCAAGGTGCCGCTTTTTACAGAACATCTTCTAATCTCATAGACTTTGGTCTAACTAATCAAGCTAATATTTCTAATCTAAATAATTTACGAGCTGGTGAAGACTATTTCTACGCGAATAATGTATCGGAGTCCAAAACCATAGGTTTTGAGACCTCACTAAGATATCTTCAAGATATAAGGTCGACTGATAAATTAGAAGTACAGATTGGATATACTTATCTCAATACTACTAACAACGATGATGAAGTATCGAAATATCTAGCCAACCACCCAGGTAATAATGCAAACTACTCTATTTCTTATAGTAATGATATCATAGATATGGTTTTGAGTGGTTTTTTCATCAATCGGGATACTGAGAATGCACAGAGTATAGCTGGTGAAATAAAAGAATCATACAACATTCATAATTTGAAAATTCAACTAAGACCTTTTCAGAAAAATATGGGACTTTATTTAAGTGTAAATAATCTATTTGATACTGAATATCAAGAGATTTTAGGTGCAAGATTACCAGGTCGATGGATTATCTTTGGAGCTCAATTTAATATGTAGAGTAAGATGAATAGACTAAAAATAGCCGCCGGAAACTGGAAAATGAATACGACTTTGAATGAGGCAGTCCAGTTAGCTAAAGATTATAAGAATGGCTCAAGAGCCAATAATGTGATTAGTATTCTTGGTGTACCTTTCCCTTTTATGCATGCCGTACTGGCCGAACTGGAAGGATCAGATGTACATGTAGCTGCTCAGAATTGTTCTGAGCACGATAAAGGTGCTTTCACTGGCGAGACTAGCGTAAGCATGATTAAATCTATAGGGGCTAATTATATTATCATTGGTCACTCGGAGCGCAGAGAATATTTTGGTGAAAGTGATGCTCTTTTAGCAGCAAAACTGACTAAATGTCTAGAAGCAGGTTTGACTCCAATTTTTTGTTGTGGTGAGCCTTTACAGGTAAGAAAGGCTGGTACACAGGTAGATTACGTAAAAAGTCAATTGAAAAATGCACTTTCTCATTTGAGCACTCCTGATCTAGAAAAATTGATCATCGCATACGAGCCGATATGGGCCATAGGGACTGGAGAAACCGCTACTCCGCAACAAGCGCAGGACATGCATAAAGCGCTTCGAGAATATCTAGAAGAGCTTTTTTCTATTGAGATCGCATCACACATACCAATTCTATATGGCGGTAGCGTCAAGCCTGCCAATGCTAAAGAATTATTCGCATGTGAGGATGTTGATGGTGGACTAGTAGGAGGCGCAAGCCTAAAAGCGGATAGCTTTTTAGCCATTAATAATAGTTTCTAATCAAGACTTAATCCTGAGCTAGGATCATATCAGCTGCTTTTTCAGCAATCATATACACAGGTGCATTAGTATTGCCTGTGACAATCGTAGGCATAATAGAAGCATCTACGACTCTTAAGTTTTTTATACCATTAACCTTGAGTTTATGATCTACTACTGAGCTTTCATCTTGCCCCATTTTACAGGTACCTACAGGGTGATACACGGTTTCTACCGTTTTCTTTATGTGTAAGATCAACTCCTCGTCCGTGTTTGCGTCAAAGGGTGGGCCATATGATGTAGTGATCTTCTTAAATGCAGGCTGTCGAATAATTTTCATGGCAAGCTTCACTCCCTTTAGCAAGGATTGTAGGTCATGCTCATCCTCAAAGAAATTGGGTTGAATAAGCGGAAAATCCATTGCATCCGACGAGCGAATAGTTACAAAGCCTCTACTCTTAGGATGTAATAAAGTGGGTAAAATGGTAAATCCATCTACATGAGGAATGGTGTTTTGATCATACATATCATAGTCATAGTTACCGCCGACCCAGATAGGTGCATAATGTAGTTGAAAATTGGGTGCAGCTTCAGGATCATCTATATTCAAAAATGCCATGGCTTCAAGTAGAGTACTACTTAGGGGGCCTTTTTTGGTGGTGAAATACTGTAAAGCTAGAGCCAACTGTCTATACCATGGCAGATAATGATTGATACCACCTTGGATATTGGCTTCCGCTCCGATAGGACAAAATAGATGATCCTGTAGATTTTTACCTACACCACATAATCTATGTTTGCATTCTATATCGTTTTCTTGTAACACTTTTGGATCACCAATACCAGAAAGCATAAGTAGCTGAGGCGATTGAAAAGCTCCCGCTGATAGGATAGTCTCTCTATTGCTATATGCGATGTGCCTATGTCCATCTTTTATATATTCTACACCTTTCGCATTATGGTCTTCGATAATCACCTTAATGACTTGCGCATGTGTAAGCGCAGTGAGGTTTTTACGATGAAGTATGGGTTTTAAAAAAGCATGGGCGGCACTCGCTCCTTTACTGATCGTACATTGAGTCATACTAACTCCTGTCTGAGTATGACCATTATAATCTTGATTATGAGGTATACCTGCAGATTGACATGATGTTATAAATGCATCTGCAAATTGAGATGTATATAATGTTGGAAACGTGACATCCAACTCTCCATTATTTCCATGGTAGCGCTCATTCAGCTTTTGAATCTGATGATTATTTTCAGACTTTATAAAATAGGGTAGTACCTCGTCATAGCTCCACCCTGGGTTACCTAAGTCTGACCACCTATCGTAGTCCGCTTTGTTACCTCTTACATATGCCATCGCATTGATAGCACTACTACCACCACGTGTCTTGCCACGAGGAAGATATATCCGTCGATCAAGAATGTGTTTTTGTGGTTCAGTCTTAAAATTCCAATTGACCTTGGTATGATTTAATTTAGCATATGCTCCGGGTATATGTATGTGTACATTGTGGTCTGGACCTCCTGCTTCTAGTAATAAGACCCGATGATTAATATTTTGAGATAGTCGGTTAGCCAATACACAACCAGCAGAACCTGCTCCAATAATGATATAATCATAAGTTTTCATATATAATCAACTAGCTCATAGTCATAATATCTATTAAGGTTAAATCATTCCATTACTTCAAACTATCTTATCAATAACACTTTAGCTATACTAAATTTTCCTTTTTCATCCGTAAGCTTTATGGTATACCAAGCAGGGGACAAATGATTGAGATCTACTTTCTGACTACTTTTCTCGGCTTCTATAAGAGAAAAATATAACAGCTTACCCAATACATCAAAAACTTCAATTTTATAAGAATTAGTAGCTGATAAATCATCAATAAATAAAACTCCTGTAGATGGATTAGGATATATATTCAACTGGTACATATCGTTTAAATCATCGCTACCCGATACACTAGCATCATTACTCATATTAAAAGTAGCGGTACGATATTCAAAATCTCCAGTTCCATTAGGAAAACGTGCAAAACCTACATCGTCATACTGTTCATCAAAAATGATTTGATCTTCTATTTCTTCATTGGGATTAACAAGTAAAAGGCTTTCTCCATTATTACTTAGTTTGAAGTTACAATGTATTTCAGTATCCGTAGTTTGACTAGGGTCGTCATCAGCCCATATTATTAGATATTCTCCAGCCCCTATAAGGGTACCATCAGGAAATTGCCATTTCACTATATCAGACTCATCATCTGATAAGTAATAACCTGTCAAATCTACTGGTTGTGTACCTGTGTTGTATAGTTCAATCCAATCTTCATATATATCCTCTCCATCTACGGCAGTAGTTTCATTGTCAGCCATAATTTCATTGATCACAATATCTCCCGCTACTATCGGAGCCTGAGATACTTGATAGATAAAGACATCGTGTTCTGCTCCTGCGGGGAAGTAACTAGCAGTGCTAAACGAATCATCCTTGATAGCTTCTATGTAATATCTGACTAAGGTATTGGCCGCATATCCAGGAATATCTGCCGTGTAGGTACCATTTCCAATATCTGCCATAGTAATTCGTTCAAAAGCTCCATCTGTACCCGTAGCAAAATATAATTTCACGGCTGAGGCATTTTCAAAAACGTCCAAAGTAACTGTTGCCGATTTATAGGGATTAGGCGGAGTAGCCAGCCCGTTTTCCGTGCTATAGCTTATATTTTGAACTGTAATCCCCGTTCTGTTCACTTCATTATAATTGTTGATTACCTGATGCCGATTAGTTATGAAATTTTTAAGGTCACTTACTCCATTGACGAATTCATTATAGCTATATATTTTTTTGGGATCATCCTGAATTCTTTGATCAAGGATATCTGCAAATTCATCAATACGATCATGTATATCATCGATGATGTAATGATCACCCAAAATAGTTCTTACATGTGCTAAGTACCGCTGGCGAATCTCGGGATTTTGAAGCATTCTATTGAGTAAGGGAAATCTGCTATCATTTTCATTATAGAAAATATCCCAGTTGACATGCTCATTGACCATCACAGAGTTACCATCTACTTCCATATTCATCATTCTTCCTGTCGCATGATCCCAGTATACGTAGTAATCCATCCCACCCTTATAAATGTAGCTATCATCGTCAGAAAAAATGGTCTCTTGAGCTAATATCCAAAGCGAACGATCTATATCAAATATTGGATTTAGGGCTTCGTAGAGATCATTGATTGATGTTGTATTTAGAACTTCAGTAAGCTCAATTAAATCCTGCCAAGGATCTTCTTTGCTTGTTTTCTTGAGGGTATAATTTTCATTATAATCAGTGCTATCAACACCGTTATAGTTGAGGGTAGAGCTACCTGTACCAAAAGGATCTCCGCCCGGGCCACCGCCACCAGGACCGCCACCGCCTGATACATCGTCAGGTGCTACCGCTCTCCATCTAGTACCGTCATTATCACCAAACCACTCTTTGATATAAGTACCTTCTATTTGTTGGATATTGTTATACGGGCCCCAATATTGTCCATTGATATAAAGATCAATAAATGCACCTTTGAGTGAAGGTGTAAATGATCGACATATATCGTAATAAAGAACCTCTCTCATACTTGAAAAATCCTCAAAAGCGCAGTTAAAGTTGAGGTTGTCATATCCCAACAAATCTTGATCTTTCAGTTCATCAATTTCTACTTTGAAAGATTTTTTTTCTGAATTATTTCTAAAATCTGATGTTTGTCCTTTGATACCAATCATGACCGAGTCTAATACAATATCATCATTAAAAGTAAGCGTACCCATAAGACTTTCACCTGGTGTAGCATTAGGTCCCATACCCATACCATCCATAATATCAAACCAATCAGAATCATCCAATGTAAGTTCTATTTTATGCACTATCCCCGGATCGTATAGGCCTTCTGTTGGGTTTCCCCCGTATTTAAGATGGCCGTCATCGGTAATCTTGACTTCAAGAGGAAGATTGTCCTGTGCATATGTAAGCATGGGAAGACTGAATAGAAATGCAATGAAGAAGTATTTCATATATAATGATATGTATATTTTAAAGAAGCGATTCTTCAGAGTTAGACGATTAATTTTGGCTAATCATTCGAAATATAAAAGGATTCAGGGCTAAATGATCATCTTTTAATCTTACTAAGCCATTCTGCAGAAATGCCCATGTACTCTGCAATGTATTTGGATGGTATTTTTTCTATTATCTGAGGATATTCAGCGATCAAATATTGATAAAACTCTTTATGGCTTTTTACGGTACTTTTGACTCGAAAGTGATTCTCTAAAAGTAAGGTATCTACAAGTTTTTTATTGTAGAAATAAGAGAATTCAGGGTCTTCCTTATTGAACTTTTCTAGATCCTTACGGTTACATTTTAGCACTTCCACTCTTGATACTGATTGAATCTCACGTAAAGTTTTCGCCCCTGTAAAATAGCTATCCATACAGGTCATGAAGGGTTGAAAGGTATCGAGATGGAAATTCACCGTTCGCTCTACACCTTCCGCGTCTTCATCCATATATTTTACTATGAAAGCGCCTTTTAGTATAATAAATAAATCGGTACACTTGGAGCCACGATCTACCAGTACTTCATTGCTTTTGAGCTTGTGAAATGATCCAACTTCAATGAGAACATCCAATACATGATCATTGGAGTATACTTCCTCCATGATAGAATGCCTGAGTCTTGTCTTTAGCTCCATAGTTGATCGTCTTATGAGCTAAAGGTAAGCAATGATATTTACATGTTTAAATTTCCCTCAACTCATGACCGACATATTCTGAAAGCGGTCTGATGATTCTATTATTCGCTCTTTGCTCCATTACATGAGCAGCCCAACCAGAAATACGACTGATCACGAATATAGGTGTAAATAGATCGATAGGAAATCCCATCATATAGTAAGCGGGACCCGCAGGAAAATCTAGATTTGGATGTATGCCTTTAGCATCAACCATTGTTTTTTCAAGTATATCAGAGATTTTTGCCCAGTCCTTTTGTCCTGTAAGTTCAGCGACATCATGCATCGCTTTTTTCATGGCAGGAACTCGAGAATCACCCTTACGATACACTCGATGACCAAATCCCATCACTTTAGCTTTCTTCGCCAATTTATCTTCCATCCATGCCTTCGCTTGGTCAGGTGATCCCACTTCTTGCAGCATATACATTACTTGCTCATTGGCACCTCCATGTAGAGGACCTTTCAACGCTCCGACACCACCTGCGATCGCGCTGTACATATCAGAAGTTGTACTGGTGATCACTCGTGTAGTAAAAGTTGACGCATTGAAACTATGCTCTGCATATAAAATTAATGATACATCAAATGCTTTTACAATCCCATCAGCTGGCACTTCACCAAAACACATATTGAAGAAATTGGCTGCTCTTGATAAGCTTGGATCTGGAGTTATAAAATCTTCTCCGATACTATGACGATATCCTGCCGCAATAATCGTTGGAATAGCAGCATACATACGCAGAAACTTATCATAATTGGTATCATGGTCATCATCCCATAGGCGATCATCTTCCATCCCTAGATAGCTAATAGCCGTCTGAAGAATGTCCATAGGATGCGCCTTTTTAGGATATAATTTAATGCTCTTGAGCAAACCATCAGAAATGCTTCGATATTCCTTTTCTTTTGAAACGAAATGTGCTAACTGATGATCTGTAGGCAGCTCCCCATGTAGCATGAGATAGGCTACTTGATCGGAATCACATTTTTCAACCAATTCATCCACCAAATACCCTCTATAAATCAACTTGCTTAGCTCTGGTATAACCTTAGATATTTCTGTAGTATCCACAATGACTCCTGCTAATCCTTTTGGTGCTTTGATAGTTTCTGACATTCTTATTTAGTTTAGAGTTGAAAGTTTAGGATCGTTGTATTCTTATAAAGGATCTGCTGCGCAGCTTACTGATTTTTATGCAATTTAAAATTGAAAATATCTTTATCGATATCATTGTACTCATCGTATCTCAACACTTCATAAAGTCTTGATCGTGTCTGCATTCGATCTACAATGCTATCTTGAGTTCCTTTCGCTTTGATAATGTCTAATCCATCTTCTACGGCTTTCATGGCAAGACGTTGAGTAGTCACTGGATAGATGACCAGATTATATCCCAGATTAGAGAGTTGATTCGTATCTAGTAATTTAGACTTTCCAAATTCTGTCATATTGGCTAATAACGGAACATCTACCGCTTTTCT
>JAHDGW010000426.1 GCA_020631635.1 Saprospiraceae bacterium | reverse complement strand
ACAGGTTTCTCATTTCTGATTGTCTAGATACACCATATGATTTGGCATCTAAGGCACGATTTCGTATTTCATCGCCTTTTTCAGACTTGAGGTATTTCATCAATGATCTAGATGCTTTGATGGCTTCATCCTCCGTTTCTCTGACGATAACATGTACTCGTAGCCCAAAATCTACTTCTCGACCATAGGCTGCGGCTTGCTCACTCATATTGGTCATAAGACCTGTGATATTTTGCATGGTCTCTGGCCACATAAGATACACGTCACAATACTGAGCACATAAGTCTACTCCATCTGGTGAATAACCACCAAAATACATCAGTGGACCACCATTTTGTTGATATGGTTTGACGGGTAGTGTGGGTAATGAAAGATTATAAAAGTCACCTTTAAAATCAATATGGTCTTGTGTCCAACACTGCTTTAAAATTTCAATTACTTCTCGACTTCGTTGATATCTATCAGAGGAAGGTAGATTTTCACCGGGAAGATTAGACGATATGATATTGATCGTCAAACGACCTTTCATAATGTGATCCAATGTCGCTATGGCCCGAGCTAACATCGGTGGATGGACCTCTCCGCATCGGATAGCGGTAAGCAGATTGATATTATCGAGCAGTGGTGCTAGAGCTGCAGCAAATGTCCAGGTATCCTGCCCTACTTGATAGCTACTAGGACATAGCACATTGCGATACCCTAAGCGATCCGCTTCTTTGATGATGGCTGAAGTATTGTTCCAACTACTTTTATACTGATCTGGCAATACACCCAAATGATTAGTATCTCCATTGCAAATAGGCGCAAACCATGAAATTTCTGCACCTTCTAGAGCTCTAGATTTTACTACAATTGACATACTGAATTATGCGAGTAAGGCTTTAACCTGATCTTTTACATTTTCACCAGTGAAGCCAAATTTTTCATCGAGTACAGTATAAGGTGCAGAATATCCGAAATGGTTCAATCCCCAAACCGATCCATTATGACCGACTAAGCTCTCCATATTGGTACTCAAGCCTGCTGTCAATCCAAACCGCTTAATGCCTGCTGGTAATACACCATTTTGATAGTCCTCATCTTGTGCTCTAAACAATCCTTCACTTGGGACGGATACTACCCGCGCATGTATACCTTCTTGGGCTAATAAAGCTGCGCCATCCATCAAGGTCGATACTTCTGATCCATTGGCAATCAAAACTACATCAGGAGTGCCAGATGTATTCTTTACGATATATGCGCCTTTATGTGCACCCTCTGCGGCATCCACCCTTTCACCCGATTCCGCAGCGATATCATTTATATTTTGACGAGATAAGATGAGTCCTGATGGGGTATCTCTATTTTCAAAAGCCAACTTCCAGCATTGCGTAGTCTCATCACTATCAGCGGGTCTCATGGCTAAGAAGCTATTCTTACCTGAGTGATTTTTGAGTTTTTCTAATAATCTCAATTGTGCCTCTT